>CANHRE010000014.1 GCA_947463095.1 Flavobacteriales bacterium
CGAATTCAACAAGGTTGGCGCTTCCATCACAGGAAATACAGCTTTTTGGACCGGCAGCAACTGGGGCGGTATAGGAAATCCTTTTTCTAATTTTACGAAGCAGCTGGCTTCTACCGGAGATACCCTTTACGCATTGGGCAGTGATGCCGACGTGGCAGGAATCAAACGATTCACGGGTACCGGATGGGTAAAAATGGACAGCTTCTCTGATTACAACCGCTATGAACCCCAAACCATAGAAGGAGAATCAGGTCGCTTGTGGATCAGCGGTTTTTTTGAACATGCTGGAACTGCATACAAATTGCTCAGCGCGTCACCTGGCATACAAAGGCATAAACTGAAGGAGCATGGCAACATTATGGGCCTCAGCCTTTGGAATAAAAAGCTTCATGTGTGGGGTGCGCTGAATACCATTGGAAATATCTGTCTGTATCATCTGGGCTTAGGCAGCCTGAGCGGAGTGGTTTATCAGGAAACGAACGAAAACTGTCTGCACGACGCTTCCGAGCCCCTGCTGAAAAACAGGGTTGTGATTTTACGTTCAGGTGCGGCTGAATACCTCAGCATGAGCGATGGCGCAGGTAGTTTCAGCTTTTTTGTACCCCCGGGTGCCTATGAATTGCTTTCTGCATCGCGCAAACACTGGGAACCCGCATGCGGCCGCAAAATTATCAACATCGTGGCGGGAGAAGATCAGCGGCATGACTTAGGGCTGCACCTCATCCCCAACCATACCGACCTTCGCCTGAAACTGGTATCCCTGAACCCTTCGGGAATGGATCCTGATCGCTTCATGCGCTACGAGGTGAGTATGGAAAACATCGGCTCCAATGCCATCCGCGGTGCTACACTGCACTTCTTCCACGACAAACGTCTGGAACAGTTTTCCAGCCAACCACCAGCCAGCAACTACATGAGCCCTGAAGCGGTATGGAGCATCCCGGAATTGGCGCCGGGCAGCATGTCAAGAATAAACCTGCGCGTGCATGTTCCTGAAGGCATTTCAAACCAGGAGCTTCTAAAAGCCTGGGTACGCACCGGTACCCTGTTCAGTTCCTCTGACCTGGACGTTAGCGACAACATAGATACCATCGCCCTCACCCCGGCCGGTATGGCGGGTAACGGAAATGTTAAATCGGCATCGCCGGAGGCCTACATCCTTCCCCAAACAGAGTTCCTTACCTATACCATCCACTTCCGAAACAATACCGAGTTCAAAACAGGCCGCTTCAGCATCGTAGATACCATCGATCTGAACCTGCCCGTGGAATACCTGGAAACGGTTGCCTGGAGTCATGATTACCGACTTCGCGTAGTAGATGGTCGTATAGCAGTGTTTACCATGGATCCGGGTGTTTTGCTTCCTTCGGAACAATCGGATTCACTCAGCAGGGGATATTTCTCCTACCGCATCAAAGTGAAGCCGAATCTGGCAACAGGCACAGAAGTGATCAATGCCGCACAAATTGCTTTCGATGTGTATGGCAAGGGCCAGACCAACCGCACCCTGCACGTTTATACCAACCCTTCTATAGGCGTTGTAGATTTCCAGCATACCTTGGGTTTCCGCGTGTATCCTAATCCCGCCTCAGGACGCTTCTTCGTAGAAAACCGGCAGGGCCAGTCAGCCAATTTTGCGCTCTTCAACATACAAGGCGTCAAGCTCATGCAATGCACCATTCCTGCCGGCGGTCGTCGCTTGGTGGATGGCAGCGCTTACCCTGGAGGCATTTACCTGCTTCAATCCGGATCGGAAGGCGTGAAAATTATGCTGCAACAGCCTTAATGGCGGTCGAAGCACTCCATCATCAATAAAAATCCACTGTCGAAACGGATGCTCACAAAGCCTTCCCCGGCAACCTTGTTGCTGCTGCCTGTGCGCCAGGGCAAGGTCCACTGTGCATCTTCCACATTAAATTCCAGGTTCTCTGTATATAATCCCCTTACTTCCGGAACGGGTATCAGTGAAATGTTAAATCCCTTTGGATACCATTTTCGGAAGGCCTTTTTTACGGGAAATACTTTCGAATAATCGTCGAGCATGACCAGTTCTATCTGCTCCTGATACTTCGGCAACATGGCCAGATTGTGGAAGCCATGATCGGCGCGGCGCCCGGTAGCCCAGACAATATTACACGCCCGGTGTCCCTGTTCTATCAGCCATTCGATGCCCTTTTCCAGATCTGACTTATCCTGGTCTGGTGTGTGGATAACCTGCACAGGCTGATACTGCTCCACCAGGCTTTCCGGGTCGCGGATGCCATCGAAATCGCCCAGCACGGCGTCAAAGCGTATACCCAGTTCGAGCACGCGGTGCAAGGCGCCATCCAGCACCAACACAAAGGGATTCCATTCCAGCAGTTGCCCGAGGAGCTCGGAAGAACAAGATTCACCATTGGCAATAATCAGGCTTGGCTCCTGCAGGTCGCGGACAAAATGATGCGATGACATGCTGTTGGTGCAAATTAGGCATAAAAAAAGCCGGCAACAGGTACCGGCTTTTGAGTTTTTTCGTTGAAGGGAATTAACGCCCCAGCACTTCTTTCATGCGCTGCCCGATTTCGGCGGGGCTTTCAACCACATGGATGCCGCATTCACGCATGATGGCCATCTTGGCTTCTGCGGTATCGTCTTTACCACCCACGATGGCTCCGGCATGGCCCATACGGCGTCCTGCAGGGGCGGTTTGACCAGCGATGAAACCTACCACCGGCTTGGTGCCGTATTCTTTTATCCAGCGGGCGGCTTCAGCTTCCATACCTCCGCCGATTTCGCCTATCATCACGATGCCTTCTGTTTCAGGATCGTTCATGAAAAATTCAACGGCCTCTTTGGTGGTGGTACCGATGATGGGGTCTCCGCCGATACCGATAGCGGTGCTTTGTCCCATGCCCAGCTTGGTGAGTTGATCTACAGCCTCATAAGTGAGTGTTCCTGACTTGGAAACCACGCCAATGCTTCCTTTTTGGAAGATGAAGCCCGGCATGATGCCGATTTTAGCTTCACCAGGAGTGATGATACCAGGGCAGTTTGGTCCTATCAGGCGGCTGTTCTTCCCTTCCAGGTAGGCTTTGGCTTTCACCATATCCTTCACCGGAATACCTTCGGTGATGCACACAATCACAGCGATGCCGGCATCGGCAGCTTCCATGATGGCGTCGGCGGCAAACGCCGGAGGTACAAAGATGATGCTCACATTGGCACCGGCTTGCTTCACCGCTTCTTCCACGGTATTGAACACCGGACGTTCCAGATGTGTTGTTCCCCCTTTGCCGGGCGTAACACCGCCCACAACCTGGGTTCCATATTCAATCATCTGGGTAGCGTGAAAGGTGCCTTCATTTCCGGTAAAACCCTGAACGATGACAAGGGAATTCTTATTTACAAGGATGCTCATGGAATTATTGAAGCCGCGAAATTACGCTGCAGGCTTTTAAGGAACAATCAGTACCGGAAGTATGGTGAAAAAGCGAACTTTGCAGTGCATGAGCACAACAGCACAAGCAACAGAAACAGTAGAACAGGCGCTGATAAAACTGGGGGTTAACCCGGAAGAGGTGCGCTGCAGCGAGCCCGGCCAATGGTTGGTATTCCGCGACGACTTCGAAATCTACCTCGATGTTTGGGAGCAGGAAGAACTTACCCCCTGGAACTATTTCAAGCCAGAAGGTGCCCTCAGCGTGTTTCAGGTAAGTGTTCCTGTGTTTTACATGCCTGATGCTCGCAGGGAAGAACTTATGGAAGAACTCCTTGCCGTGAACATGAACTTATTCTATGGTGCCTTCACCTACAACCCCAATGAACAGATTGTGCTGCTGAAGTATAAGCGCTTGTCTGAACATCTGCAGTTGAACGATGTGGTAGAAACAATAGAATCTCTGGGCTATTATGCCGAAATGACTTTCAAGGTGCTCAGCGAAGAATTTGGCCTCAAGGCCGTCCAAACCAAAGACCAGGAACCCTGAAAGCAGCTGAATTTATGAAACGGGTTTCCATCATCACGGTGGTGTTTAACAACCGCGCGGGATTGGAACGCACCCTGAAGAGCATTGCCAAACAAACCGACCTCAGCCACATGGAATACATCATTGTGGACGGTGGCAGTACCGACGGCACCCTGGACATCATCCGCAGTTATGAGCTGTTTATTGACCGCTGGATCAGCGAGCCTGACCGCGGACTTTACCACGCTATGAACAAGGGGCTGGCACTGGCTACGGGTGAATACGTATGGTTCATGAACAGTGGGGATGCCTTGTACAACGACCACTCGCTCGAAACCGTTATAGGAGCTATAGCCACAGGCGCGGACTTCATCTACGGCGACACCATGTTTATCAGTCCGGAAGGTGCTGAAATTGGCCTGATGAGCCGCGTTACCCCTAAGAAACTGCCGCAGCATCCCGGACCCCGAACTTTTGCCTACGGCATGAATATCTGCCACCAGAGCGTGGTGGTGAGACGCAGTCTGGCCCCAACTTACAACGAACAATACCGAATGGTTGCCGATATTGACTGGATCATACGCATCCTGAAAAAACGCCCTGCCAGTGCTTTATGTCCGCATCCTCTGGCGCGCTTTGAGCTGGGTGGAATATCCCAGCAGCGCATCCGCAGTTCGTGGAAGGAACGCTTTCAGGTACTTTCAGCACATTACGGCTTCCTGCCAACCCTGTTCCGCCATGCAAAGCTGATGTTCCGCTCGCTGCGGTTCCGTTTATCAGGGGCATAAAAAAAGCCCCGAGGGCTACTCAGGGCTTTGTGCTGTTATTGTTTAGCAGTTTAACGATCCTGCATGAATTTAAAGTTGCGCGGCACCTCACCGGTATAGATTTGGCGAGGACGGGCAATAGGCTGCTTCTCGCGGCGCATCTCCTGCCACTGGCTGATCCAGCCGGGCAAACGGCCCAGGGCGAACAGTACCGTGAAGAAATCGGTAGGGAAGCCGATGGCGCGGTAAATGATGCCGGAATAGAAATCCACATTCGGATAAAGCTTCCGTTCTACGAAGTACGGATCCGTCAGGGCTGTTTCTTCCAGCTTCTTGGCGATCTCCAGCACCGGGTCATGCACACCGAGTTTATTCAGTACATCATCACAGGTCTTCTTGATGATTTTAGCACGGGGATCGAAATTTTTATACACCCGATGACCGAAGCCCATGAGCCTGAAGTTGTCGTTTTTGTCCTTGGCCTTATTCACCCATTTCTGAACATCACCGCCATCCTGACGAATCAGTTCCAGCATTTCCAGTACTTCCTGGTTGGCACCGCCATGCAGCGGACCCCAGAGGGCGGCAATGCCTGCAGCGATGCTGCTGTATAGGTTGGACTGGCTGCTGCCCACCATGCGCACCGTGCTGGCGCTGCAATTTTGTTCATGGTCGGCATGCAGGATAAGCAGTTTATTCATGGCATCTACTATCACCGGATCAGGCTGATAGTGGTCCATTGTTACCTGAGCAAAAGTCATGTTCAGGTAGTTGGAAACATAGTCCAGGTTGTTCTTGGGATAGATGATGGGATGACCGCTGCGCTTCTTGTAAATCATGGCGCAGATGGTAGGCATCTTGGCCAGCAGGCGCAGTACAGTGCGGTTGATAGCATCTTCTGGCCTGTTGGGATTAAGGCTTTTTGGGTAGAAAAGACCCAGGGCGCTGATCATGCTGTTCAACTGGCCCATGGGATGGCTTCCCGTGGGGAATGCCTTGAACATTCCTTCGAGCCCTTCATTCACCAGGGTATGCTCGCGGATGGCGTTGTCAAAATCGTCAAACTGCTGTCTGGTTGGCAACTCACCATTCAGCAGCAGATATGCCACCTCAAGGAAGCTGGCCTTGGCAGCCAAATCCTCGATAGAATAGCCCCTATGCCTCAGGATGCCTTCTTCCCCATCCAAGAAGGTGATGCCGCTGGTGGTGGCACCGGTGTTTTTATAACCGATATCCAGAGTGATATAACCCGTTTTGGCCCTCAGGTCGGAAATGTCAATGGCTTTTTCCCCTTCAGAACCTGTGAAAACCGGCAGCTCGTATTCGTTGCCTTCCAGAATGATTTTGGCATTGTCGGCCATAAGTATAATCAGCGTGTGTTTGAGTTGCGCAAAACTAATCAGGGACTGATGATTTCCCAAGATTATCTCGGCAAAACAATGAATGATGCTTATGGTTTTACACAGGCCTTCTTCTGAAGTACCTTTGCCAAAAGGATTTCATGACGGAACGGGTTCCTGATCACCTCTTCAACGAAGCGCATTATCTGGGTCGCCCCGCCGACGCCGACGACCTGATCATCCGTCGCAGGGTGGCGCTTACACGCAACTGGAAAAACTTCTGTAACACCGGCGAAAACCTGCTGGAAATAGGCTGTGGCAACGGCGCATCGCTGATGCTGTTGCGCCTTGATTTCCGGGAATGCCTTGGCGTTGAACTCTTTCCCGAGCACGAGCAGGTTTTTCAACAGCTGAAAGCGAAAAACCAGGCCAACAACTGCCGTTTTCAACTGCATAATATCGAAGAAGCGCCGGTGGAGGGTCGGTTTTCCCGGCTCATCAGCTTTGAAGTCATTGAACATCTGCGCAGTGAAGATGCGGTGGCTAACTACTTCCGCTCCCTGCAGCCCGGTGGTATGGCCGTATTCAGCGTACCCAACAAATGGTGGATCTTCGAAACACATGGCGCCAGGCTGCCGCTGCTTCCCTGGAACCGCGTGCCCTTCTTTTCCTGGCTGCCCCGCCCATTACACGAACGCTGGGCCAATGCCCGCATCTATACCAGAAAACGCATCGTGAACCTGTTAGAAAAGCACGGCTTTCAGGTACAGTCGGCCACCTATGTTACCGCCCCGCTCGATGTGCTGAAAGAAGGCGCACTCAAGCGTTTCCTCCAGCGTTACATCTTCAAGGGAAATACCACCCGTATCCCCTTCCTCAGCACCAGCATCCTGGTGAAGGCCCTCAGGCCTGTTTCTGAATGAAATTATACCCCTTCTGGCTGATTCTGTATTGATACAGCCGTAAGTCGTCCACATCATAAAACACCGAAGACGTAGCCTCCTCCGGAACCGCAAGTACCAAGCGATGGTGCAGCAATTGCCGGATGATGTCGCCCAGTATGTTCTCCGGTATGCGCGTTTCCTCCAGCAGCGCTTCAAAGCGCTCCGGAAAAATCAACCGCGACAACACCTGCCGCTCCAGAGCATCCGGCTCGTACATGGGTCAAAGTTAAGTACAAACACCGCTTCAGCGCCCCGCAAAGCCTTCAGTAAGCGCGGTCTTTCCAGCTAAAGCGGATACGCAGCAGGCGCGCCAGCGCAATGAGCAGCGGATAAATGGTTTGAAACCCCTGAAACGAAACCAACTCGGCAAAGTGTACCCGGATGCGGAACAAAGACGCAATGCTGCGGAAATAGAACCACTCCGATGCCAGCTTCAGGCTCCAGGCGCCGAGGACGGCCGATGTAAGCAGGGCGTTGCAGCGGAACAGCATGGGTAAGGACAGCAGCAAAACGGCATACCACAACACCAATACGCTGCGGAACAGGCGTACCGCCCCACCCTGCATGCTGCCCTTAGAGGCCCAGCGCAGGCGCTGCATCATAAAAGACTTCAGGTTCGGTGCGGCAGCGGTATGCACCAGCGCCCCGGGATGTTTGCAAAAGCCCACTGCTCCAGGATAAGCGCGGTGTACGGCTCGCATAAACAGCTCATCATCGCCGCCGGGCAGGTGGCGGTGTGCTTCGTAGCCACCCAGTTCCTCCCAGACATGGCGATAAAACATCAGCGAAGCACCATTGCACATGGTCGGTCGGCCCAGTCGCATGCTTACAGCGCCAAACGCCACCAGCCCGGCATGTTCCAGCGACTGAAAACGCCGCAGAAAAGACCTTCCCTGCTCCAGACAAACCGGGCCGCATACCATCTTCCGGCCTTCACCAAGCATACTGGCGGCCATGCACTGCAGCCAATCCACACTGCCGTAGCAGTCGGCATCGGTGAGCAGACACAGTTCAGCATTGCTGCTGCTGATGGCAACACTCAGCGCCGCCTTCTTACCGCGCATACCCTCTTCTAGGCTCATGAGTTTCAGCGGCATATCGGGATGCACCTGCTGAAAGTCGCGTATCAGGCCACCGGAGCCATCACTGCTGTGGTCGTCGGCAAGGATAAACTGTACTGCATAGCCCTTCGTATTTAAATTCTTCCACCATTCCAGAAAGGCAGGCAACCGGGCAGCCTCATTGCGAAAAGCAGCCACAACGGCGATGCTGATATTTGGGTTTTCAACAACAACGGCGTCTTTGGGCTTCCAGCGCGTCCAATAACGGGCGGCTGCCACAAACAGGCAGGCATAACCCAAAGCGGGCAGCAACAAAAACCAGAAAAACAGGTTCATCGCAAACGCTGCTGCAATATGGCAAAAAGTCCGGCAAGTGCAGGCAGCAGCACATTAAACAGATAGATGCACAAGGCGGCTGTGGTAAGCGCCAAATCATTGCCGACGGGGATGACCATCATGGGTACGGCAACACGCACGCCCACGTCTACCAAGGCGATGGAGGGGAAGAAGCTTTGAACGAAAAAAATGAGGGCCACACTCCACCAGGCGGAAAGCGGATCGGAAAGCACACCAAAATGCAGCAACAGAAACGCATAGGTGCTGCTGAACACCAGGTATCGCAGCACCGAGATACCGAACACAAGGGCCATATCACCCCAGCGCAGTACCCGAACACGTTCCAGTGCCTGTTGAAGGGCATTGGAAGTTCGCGAGGGCACCCTGCCGCTGCGGTGAAGCCAAAAGGCGATAATTAGAAACAGCAGCAGAAAGGCCGGAGCCAGGGTTTTTGCGGCAGGGGGCAGCAAATCCGGCAGCATCCAGCCCGCAGCGAGGCCACAAAGGATGGTCACCAGCATCTGTGTCATACTGCCGAAAACCGACAGGGCAGCAGCAGAAATACGCTGTTCCGGATTCACCCACATAAGGCGCCCGATATATTCTCCTATGCGAAAGGGGATGATGTTACTCACGGCTGCGCCGGCCAGGGTTCCGCGAATGGCATGGCCCGTGCTGCATTCCTGAAGGTGTCGCAGCAGGCTCCGCCATTTCAAGGATTCCAGCAGCCAATTCAGCGCCGACGCCAGCAACAGCGCAGGCCAGAGCCAGGGGCTTTGCCGCGATACCATACCCAGCAACTGCAAAGGGTCGGGAAACCCCTTCAGCTCGCGCAGCATCAGCCACACAAAACACAACACAAACAGCAGGCGCAGGATTTGCCAGAAGCGTTTCCTGTTCATGCGCCTCCCTGATGTGCTTTCAGGATTTTTTGTTCGATGGATGTGGTAGAATAGCCTGGAACAAAGGGGATGGTAAGTATCTTACCCCCACGGGCAGTAACCAGGTCGTAACCCACAATATCTTCCGGACGGTAATCAGCGCCTTTTACCAACACATCGGGACCAATTTCCCGAATCAACTCCAGCGGTGTTGGTTCATCAAACAGCACCACAGCACCAACCGAGGCCAAGGCTGCCAGCACCTGCGCCCTTGCCTGCTCATCCTGTATAGGTCGGGAAGGCGACTTGTCCAGGCTGCGTACACTGTGATCTGTATTCAGTCCTATCACCAGCACATCGCCCAGCAGGGAGGCTTCCTCCAGATAACGCACATGACCGGGGTGCAACAAATCGAAGCAACCATTGGTAAACACAATACGTTGTCCGCTGGTGTGCAGTCGTGCCCCAAAAGCAACGGCTTCTTCACGGGGTATAATCTTATCCGATATTCTGGTTTTCATCGGATGCTTTGTTCAGTTTTTGCATGGCCATCCAAAACCACAGGTAGGCTATGCTTCCGGTAATCAGGATAAGGATGTTGTTGAAGGCCAGGTTCAGCAGGGCGTAGTTGGCTGCATCCTGTTCGGCGATGCCGTACACCTGGGCTATGCCATGTGCAATGGGAAATACGATACCCAGTCCGGCAGGTGCGGGGATGCTGATGCCTATAGCAGAAAACAATACGATGCTCAGTCCGGCGGTGGGCCAGAGGTGCGCTGTGGCCGGAAGGGCCTTCATGAGCATCCAGGCAGAAAGGGCATAACACATCCAGATGCCGAGGCTGCTCAATACGAAGAGCAACGGCTGTTGCAGGAGCAGGATGCTGCGCAAGCCACTCGACAAGCGCTGCAACAACCCTTCACCGCCATCTGTAGGCGTTCTTTTATTCCTGCGGGAAAGCACCACAATCCCAATGAGCAACAGAGCCACGGCGCCGGCACCCGCAAGAAGGAGTCCGGTGGTGCCGAGCTTGCCGTAGACAGGATGCCAAATATGTTCCTGCACGTAGCCGAACAGGTACTTAAATTCAAAGAGCAGCGCTGCACTGAACATCAGGCCCAGCAACAGTACGTCTACGATGCGTTCGGTGATAACCGTACCCAACAGCAGCGCCACGGGGATGCGTTCCGAGCGCGACAGCATCGCGCAGCGCAGCAGCTCGCCTCCGCGTGAGGTACCTGCATTTAATAGGTAGCCACTGAGCACCGCCAGATAGCTGCGCAGGTTGTTCATGCGGTAACCCAGGGGCTGCAACAGGTAGTTCCAGCGGTATGCACGAAGGAAATGGGCCAGCAAGGTGATGCATGATGCGCCGAGTACCCAGGATAAACGGGCTCCGGTGAGGGCGTTCCAGGAAGACCGTAAATCCACCTTCTGCAGAATGAGCCATAGCAACAGCAGTGCAAGCAGCAGAAACACCAGGTTGACCAGAACCTTGCGGTGAGACGGTTTCACAATAACTTATTTTGACGGTCGGGAAAAAGATTCTTCGGCTCATGCGCATCGGCTTCTTCCGGCGTCATGAGTCCAAAGGTCATAATAATCAGCTCATCACCCACCTGACCCTTGCGCGCCGCAGCGCCATTCAGACCAATGATGCCCGTGCCGCGATCGCCCGCGATGATGTATGTTTCAAATCGCTCCCCATTGTTGTTGTTCACAATGAGCACCTTTTGGTTGGGACGCATCCCGCAGGCATCCACCAAATTCATGTCAATGGTGATGCTTCCCGTATAGTTCAGTTCGGTTTGCGTGATGCGCACATTGTGGATTTTAGCCAGAAGTACTTCGATGAGCATGATTCAGGCCTCAAAGATAACAAGAGCCCTCCGTTGAATTCTACGTTAAAAATTCCATTTCATCCGCATGAAACCATAGTTATATTTGCTCTGTTCAACTTAATTATGAAAAACTTCATATTGCCTTCATTGCTGCCTTTGCTGCTGCTGGCATCCTGCGCAGGCGAAACAAAACAGCTGGAGCATGAAATAAGCTTGCCTCTTAACTGCTCAGGCCCGCTGTTTGAAGGCAGCAACACCGCAGCCCCTGAATTCAGAAATTTTATGGACTCGCTATTGAAGTCCAAAGGATATACTTCCGAACAACTTCACTCGGTGAAGCTGGTATCGGCCATGTTGAGTACAGAAGACAGCGCTGGCTTTGACAACAGCGCCAGCGCAACACTAAGCATGTCCACTCCGAAATCGAACATGCAGGAGGTTGCCGTTCTCAATCCGCTGCCCAAAGGCAGCAAAACCATTACCCTAAAAACGTCCGATGAACGGGAACTGCGTGGTTACTTTGCAGAACCGAACATCAGCATGGTTTGCGATGTGAACCTCCTGAAAGACCGCGACCCCGACTTCATCATGAACGGCAAGTTCCGTTTCCGCATTTTTGTAAAGCCCTAAACCCTCCAATAAAAATACCGAATCATGAGCATCAGAAACCTGTTATTCAGCATCCTCGGCATCGGCATGCTGGCCTCCTTCAGTCCCGCCGACGACGGCGACCGACTGATCGGCGTGTGGGAACCCAGCAACGGCAAAGCCCGCGTAAAGGTGGAAAAAATCAGCGGCAAGTACTACGGCAAGATAGTATGGCTGCGTGAACCTATCGACCCGCAAACCAAACTGCCCAAGGTAGACAAGAACAATCCCGATGTGAACATGCGCACCGTGCCGTTGAAAGGCTACCGCATGCTCAAGGACTTCGCATATAAGGGCAGCAATGAATGGTCTGACGGCACCATCTACGACCCGGAAAACGGCAGCACTTACAACTGCGTTATCAAGATGAAGGATGCCAATACCCTGGACATCCGCGGATATATCGGCATCCAGACGTTTGGCCGCACCGACGTGTGGAAACGTCTGAAAGTGAACTGATTGTTTCCAAAATCTCCCCATAAAAAAAACCGGCCTGGGCCGGTTTTTTTTATGGGGTAATGAACCAAATCAAGGACTGACCAGGTTGAGCGAAATCTGGAAGTAGGGCGCGGGGCTTAGAGAATTCTGCATCAGGAATGGCTGTTCTCCAAAAAAACCGCGGAAGAAGTTCCCGCGATCCACGTTATAACTGTAATTGGCACGAACTCCCGCCTGGGCGCTGAGCCAGAGGAAGCCGTGCAGGCTGTGTTCATAGGTGAAGCGGAAGCGGAGTTCACTGCGGCGCAACTCAAAATCGGGAATGCCGAAAGCTTTGGCGCCCTGAATCCAGTAGCTGCCGCCTTCCAGCTCATAGCCAAAAAACAGCAGGTTGCGCGGGTTGAAGGTGCGGCGTATGGCGGCACGCGCGGGAAAGAGCATTTCCACCCCATATTTACGTGATGGCCAGGTATAATTGAGCAGCAACGCCGGGATGTAGTTGATTTCCCCAGCCCTCCAGGTGCGCACCGCCCCTAGAGCCCACTGCTTGCGGTCGTGTACTTTTTTCCCGTACAACACCGCAGCGCTGCTTTTTGCATAATCGAAGGCTGCTCCGAGTGTGTTTAAACTATAATCGCCATTCACTTCGAGTTGGCCCTGAAACAACAAAAAGCGCTGATCGTCTAAAGGCTTGAACACCGTGGTATTGAGCGCTGCACTGCGGAAACCATTCAGCAGAAAATCTGAATTGCTCGGAGGGCGAAGCAAACCGCCTCCGGCTTTTTCCGAATAGCGCTGCTCCAGGTAATTCGCGCCGACCGTCCAGGTGAGTGCATTTTTTGAAATTACCGGAATATTCGCCGAGAAGCGCAGTCCCCGGCTGTTGCTGATGTTGCGGCTGATCGCATTACTACCCGCAAAAGAATCCAGGTTCATGGAATAAGGCCCCTGGATATCGTAGCCCAGGCTGATCAGCTTTTGCGGACTCAGGTCGAGCACTTTGCTGGTACAAAAGCGGCGGGCGCCATTATCGGCAAAGCCCAGGTTCTCGTACTGGCTGAAATCTTCTTCCGCCGCGGCGGTGTCATTCTGTGCAAGAAGTGGCTGCACCAAGAAGCATGATGCTGCAGTGATGATGTGAAGTAATTTCATAAGAAAGTCCAAAGATGCACAAAATAGGATAAATCAGCCCGGGCTGCTTATTGGTTTAACCAAGCAAAACGCGCAAATTTGGGGCTTCGTTATGAAAGATAAATTGCGCGCCATCGGGCTTCCGCTCTTGCTGTGCCTGATTATTTCAGCCCTGTACACCCTACCTACCTTTAACGGGAAGATTCACTCTCAAAGCGACGTAAACCAGGGTTTGCTGAGTTTAACTGAAGCCAATAAATACAAGGAACGCGACGGGCATCTGCCCTACTGGACCAATGCCATCTTCAGCGGCATGCCCACTACTTTGATTGGCGGACGGCCTTCCGACAACCTGATTGCTAAAGCCAACCACGTATTCCTGAAGGCATTATATCCTTACCGCATCATGGCTGTGAACATGATTGGTTTTATGGTATTGCTTTTGGCTCTGGGCATTACACCCTGGCTGGCTGCCGGCGGCGCGGTGGCTTATTCTTTCGCTACCTACAGCATCAGCAGTATTGAAGCGGCACATTACACTAAATGCCTTGCCATGGGTGTGATGCCGGCCATCCTTGGCGGCCTCATCATGATCATGAAGCGCAACTACCTGTGGGGCTTGTTCACCACGGCTTTCAGCTTAAGCCTTCAGATTTATTATTTCCACTATCAGATTACCTATTATACCGCTATCCTCATTGGCATCTTCGCCGTTTTCTATGCCTATCAGATGATACGCGAGCGCAACTGGAGGCAGCTGTTGATTGGCGGTACTTTGGCGCTGGTGGCGGGAACCCTAGGGGTGGTATCCAACATCAGCAAGCTGAAAACCACTTCTGAATATGCCGAGCAGTCCATGCGCGGAGGTTCTGCCCTCGCCACCAACGACGCGGCGCCTGCCAACGGCGCAGGAAGCGAAGTGGGCAACAAGGGCTTGAACAGGGACTATGCTTTTGGATGGAGCTACGGCTTGGCCGAAACCTTCACGCTGATTATTCCCGGCTTTGAAGGAAGAAGCAGCAACGAAAATCTTGGCGGACGTTCTTCCGGACTGTACGAAGACCTTACTGCAGGCGGCGCCGACCCGGGTCAGGCGAAGGAATTTGCCGAGCGGGCACCCACCTATTTCGGTGACCTGCCCTTTACCAGCGGCCCCGTATATGTAGGTGCTGCCATCATGTTCCTTTTTGTGCTTAGCCTGTTTGTGGTGCGCGACGCCATTCGCTGGCCCATCCTTGTTGCCCTGGCGGTGTCGCTCTTCCTGGCCTGGGGCCGCAACTTCGCACTGCTCAATGACTTCCTCTTTGAAACCCTTCCCTACTACAATAAGTTCCGTACACCCATGATGGCCCTTACCATCGCTCAGGTGATGATTCCCCTGATGGCTCTGCTGGGCCTCCAAAAGTGGCTGAGTAAGGAGGTGAGTGCTGCAGACAAGCTGGGCAGCCTGAAAAAAGCCGGAATGATTACCGGAGGTTTTGTGCTGCTGTTTGGCCTTATCGGCAGCTTCATGCGCGAATTTTCTTCAACAGAAGATGGACAGATGCAGGCCTTTCTGTCCGACGCCCTGCAAAGTGCGCGTGCCTCTATGGTACGCATGGATTCATTGCGCTCCCTGCTGTTTATCGGACTGAGTTTCGGCCTGCTTTGGTATTGGCTGAAGGGCCGTGTGAAAGACAATCTGCTTTACTACGGCATCATCGCCATCATGTTGCTTGACCTGGGCGGACTTGCCTGGCATTACCTCGGTTGGAAAGACTATAAATTCAAATACCGCCTCGACCCTCAGGTAGAGCAAACTCAGGCCGATGATGAAATTATGGCCGATAAAGACCCGCATTTCCGCGTGTTTGAACTGACTCCCAACCGAGATCCATTCTCCGACAACCGCGGCGCCAAGTTCCACAAGCTGATCAACGGCTATCATCCTGCAAAGCTGAGCGTATACCAGGACCTGATCCTGAACCACCTGGGTAAGAACAACCCAAAGGTACTGGACATGCTGAACTGCAAGTATTATATCGGATACGACGACAAAGGTCAGTCGATGGCACAGCAACGCCCCACGGCCCTTGGAAATGCCTGGTTTGTGAAGCAGTTACGCTGGGTTGCCGATCCGCGCAGCGAAATCAACGCGCTAAAAGCCGGCAACATGCCCCAGGACACCCTGAATGATTCCATGCCAGAGCTGCCTTCGGCAAACTTTATGCCTGATGCGGAAGCGTTAGCGCAGAAGATGAACGGCACCGTGAACAACGAGCAAATTCTGGGCAGTGGCGGCACTTACATGCTGGATAGTGCGGCGAGCATCAAACTCAGCAGTTACCATCCCGACTCCCTTCGATACAGGAGCAACAACAGTGCTGAAGGCCTGGCCGTGTTCTCAGAACTTTACTACCCCGGCTGGCGCGCCTATGTTGACGGAAAAGAAGTGCCTTACGGAAGAGTTAACTACGCGCTGCGTGCCCTGAAGATTCCCGCCGGCAGCCATGAGGTGCTGTTTGTATTCGCACCTGAAAAAGGACATAACTACGGACAGATGGAACTGGCCTGTTCCGTATTCATCCTGCTGCTGCTGCCCGCCGCCTTTATCCTTGGAAGAAAGAAAGAACAAGAAGCTGCTTAAGACCATGAAGAACAAGCTGAACATCATCCTCTTCGGCCCTCCCGGCGCAGGAAAAGGCACCCAGAGCGAGAAACTGCTGGCACATTACCAACTGAAGCATATCTCCACGGGCGACATCCTGCGGGCGGAACGTAAAGCCGGTACCGAACTGGGGCAGCAGGCCAACGCCTACATAGAAAAGGGTGAACTCGTTCCCGATCATGTGGTGATAGGCATGGTGGAGCAGGTGGTACGACAGCATCCCGATGCCCGCGGCTTCATCTTCGACGGATTCCCGCGCACCGAAGCACAGGGCGAAGCACTGGACCGTATGCTGGAACAACTGGACATGAACATCAGCATGGTGCTGGCACTGCAGGTAGATGAAGAAGAACTCACCCGCCGCCTGGTAGAACGTGGCAAACTAAGCGGCCGCGCCGACGACCTGGACGAAGCCACCATCCGCAACCGATTCCGTGTTTACAACAACGAAACTTCGCCGCTGATTGCCTTCTATAAAAACCAAGGCAAACTGCAGCATGTGCAGGGCATGGGCAGCGTGGAAGAAATATTTTCCAGCCTTTGCCGTTGTGTAGACAGTTCCCTGGCAGAAACCTATTAAAATCCTATACATCATGAATCGAAATGCAGTGCTGGCGGTAGGCATCGCCGCAGCATCCCTCTCCCTGTCCGCCTGGCTTCTGGGCAGTGGCATCCGCAACAAAGGACTGCGGGAAACCGTAGAAGTAACCGGTCTGGCTGAGAAGAACTTCAGCAGCGACTTGGTAGTGTGGCGGGGCAGCTTCAACAAGATGAACATGAGCCTGAAGGATGCCTACCAGTCGCTCAAGGAAGACGAAGCCAAGGTGAAAGTCTACCTGAAAGGCAAAGGTGTTCACGACAGCGCCATCGTATTCTCCGCTGTTGACATCAACCAGGAATTTGATTATACCTACGTGAATGGCGAAAACCACCGCAGTTTCCAGGGCTATCGCCTTACCCAGAGTGTAAAGGTGGAATCGAAGGATGTAAACGGCATCGAGCGCATCTCACGCGAGGTAACTGAGTTGATAGATCAAGGTGTGGAACTGAACTCACAGGCGCCTGAATACTATTATACCCGTCTGGCGGAACTGAAGCTGGACTTGATTAAGCGGGCCACTGAAGACGCAAAGAACAGGGCCGAGAAAATATCCGATGCTGCAGGTTCTGCGCTGGACAAGCTGCAGCGCGCCGACATGGGTATTTTCCAGATTACAGGCTTGCATTCTTCGGAAGAGTTTTCCTGGGGTGGTGCCTTTAATACGGATTCACGGGAAAAAACCGCGCGCATCACGGTGAATCTCAGCTACAAACTGCGCTGAAACCCATAACCCTGCCAACGGAACAAGCTGCGTTGCCCCGCCATCTGTGGTGGTTCAGCGGAGGCTTGCTCCTGCTGCTGGCCTTCAACCTCCCCGATTCCGGCCACGGATTTGACTTATCGTGCTGGTCGGCCTGGATGACTCAACTGGACACCCGTCCATTCCACCGCATCTACGATATAGACTGCAACTACCTGCCCGGGTACCTGTACCTGCTGAAGTTCCATCTGTGGATGACGGGCAGCGCTGAAGCCGCCAGCCATCATCTGCACCAACTGAAGCTTTATACACTGCTTTTCGACCTGGGCTCCATCCTGCTGCTCTTGTCCATGAGCAATAATCCGCAGCGCATCAACCTGCACTGGGGCCTGTTCGCCTTCAACGCTGCCTACTTGTACAATACCCTCAACTGGGGACAGATAGATGGCATACCCGCCTTCTTCGTGCTGCTTTCGTTAAAATTTCTGCTGCAAAAACACACAGTTGGGGGGAGCATGGCGTACCTATTGGCCCTGAACGTGAAACTGCAGATGATCATCTTCGCCCCCATCATCCTCTGGCTGCTGTGGGATGCGCTGCGCGGGAAGCCTTTGCGTATGTTCCTCAGGGTAAAGCTGGCGGCCTTGGGACTTCAGGCACTCCTCATACTCCCCTTCCTCATCGGTGGCACTGTAGTGCCCTTGTGGCGGGTGGTGATCGGCTCTGTGGGCTATTTCCAGAGGGTGAGCATGAACGCTTTCAACTTCTGGTACCTTGCATTGCCGGAATCGGTAAACCCTGTGGAACTGGATGACCGGGCTGCATGGTTTGGCGGCCTGAGCTATCACCAGTGGGGTATGATGCTGTTGCTGATCAGCGGTGTGCTATGCGCCAGCCTTCTTTTTGGACGGCGATGGAAGGCCGCGATATCAAACAGAACGTTTCCTGCCTTCCTGCCTGATGATTATTTGCTGGCCGGAGCGATGCTGTCACTCTTATTTTTCTTCTTCCCCACCCAGATGCACGAGCGCTACAGCCATCCTGCGTGGCTGTTTTTGGGTCTGTGGTGCATCCGCAGTGGCCAATACATGCCATTCATCGTGTTTAGTGCGGCCTATTACCTGAACATGGAAATGGTGTTGCGCAGCCTGGAACTAAGCAATTACAATGCCTTCTTTTTTCAGCCGGTATTCATAGCCTCTCTATATGGCATCCTGGTCGCGTATATGTTCTATGCATCCGCGCTGCAGGGGCGGCGTGCCACAACCTGAAACATCCTCAAACGTTTACAAATGTTTACAAGCATCATCGGTGCCCGCCCATGATTTGATTTGCTGCTTCAGATGCAGCACGCCTTGACATACCAGATTGCCTTGCAGCTTGTTCCGGGCGTAGGCGATGTGTTGATGAAGGCATTGGTAGCATATTGCGGCAGCGCGGAGGGGGTGTTTCGGGAGAAACGACATAAGCTGTCTAAGATACCCGGTGTCGGCATGAATACAGCCGCTTCCATTGCAGGCTTCAGGGACTGGGAGCGTGCGGAATCCGAATGTGCCTGGGTGCAGCAGAACGGCATCCGGGCACTTTTCTTCACCGAGGCTGAATACCCCTTTCGTTTAAAGCATTGCAGCGACAGCCCGGGGTTGTTGTTTGTGAAGGGCAATATGGACCTTAATGCGCGGCGCATTGTTGGCGTGGTAGGCACCCGCAGGGCCAGCAGACAGGGCAGGGCGCGCACCGCACAATTCAGCCTGGAACTGGCGGGATACGGTTGCAGCATCGTCAGCGGTCTGGCCTATGGTATTGACGCGCAGGCGCATCAATCGGCCGTAGAAGCAGGCATCCCCACAGGGGCTGTTGTAGCACATGGCCTGGATGTGCTGTATCCGCCGAGCCACCACCAGCTGGCACGAAACATGTTGGCGCAAGGTGGCGCCATCATCAGCGATCAGCTGCATGGCATGAAGCTGAGCCCCGAGCACTTCCCCAAAAGAAACCGCATCATCGCCGGCCTGTGTGATGCGCTGCTGCTGGTGGAGAGCATGGAAGATGGCGGGGCGATGATTACAGCAGACATTGCCGCCTCTTATAACCGCGATGTATTTGCTGTTCCCGGCAGGCCCGATGACCCGGCCAGCGCCGGCTGCAACCTGCTGATTCGTCAGAACCGCGCGGCATTGGTTTGCAACGCCGCTGATATGGCCGACATGATGGGATGGACCCAACAAACAACTGCGGCAGAGCGACAACTACCCCTGTTCAGGCAGCTGAACCCGGAACAACAATCTATTGTATCCGTATTGCAACAGGGCAATAAGTCGGTGGATGAGTTGTTTGATGAAACAGGCATTTCAGGCAGTAAACTTGCACACCTCCTGCTGAATATGGAACTTGAAGGCCTCATAGCCCAGCTCCCCGGCATGAATTATCAATTAAGAACATGAAGCGCCTTTTTTTCATTCCCTGCGCCCTGCTGTGCCTGTCAGTGGTGCATGTTTCCGCCCAAAAGACGGGTGGTAAGAACCTCCTTGTCCCTTCGCATGTTGCGCCTCCGCATTGGTATTGCGGATTCAGCCGTGAACAGTTGGAAATTATCATCCACGCGCCACAAGCCGCTTCCTGGGTGATGAGCATGGAACCTTATGAACAGGTAGCCTTCACCGGAATAACCAAGGGAACAGCCCCTGATATCCTCTACCTGAGCCTGAACATCGGCCGCGATGCCCAACCGGGAACCCTGAACTTCCGCGTGAAGGTGCCTACAAAAAATGGCTTACAAGAGCGCAACTGGACTTATACCCTGAAGGCGCGTAATCGCCAATGGCAAGTGCAACAAGGCCTGAACAGCGCCGACGTTATGTACCTGATCATGCCCGACCGCTTTGCCAATGGGAACCCGGCCAACGACCGCCCAGCAGAAGTGATTCCCGACAGCTACTCCCGCGATACGCTGAAAGGCAGGCACGGCGGCGACCTGAAAGGTATCCACGACCACCTGGATTACCTGCGTGACCTGGGCATCACCGCGCTGTGGCTCAATCCGGTGCAGTGGAACGATCAGCCGCGCGAAAGCTACCACGGCTATGCCATTACCGACCACTACCGCATCGACCCTCGCTTCGGCAGCAACAACGACTATCTGCTGCTGATGGAAGCCATGCGCGGCCGGCAGATGAAAATGGTGATGGACATCATCCCCAACCACACCGGCAGCAGGCACTGGATGTTCCTGAACCGAGACACAGGATGGTTCAATGCCTGGCCACAATTCACACGCACCAATTACCGCGCAGCAACCATGCTCGATCCCTATGCCTCTGAGTATGAACGCAAGCTGAACAGCGATGGATGGTTTGACCACCATATGCCAGACCTGAACCAGCGGAATATCCATGTAGACAACTACCTCACTCAGCTTTACCTGTGGTGGGTAGAATATGCAGGCCTGCAAGGGTATCGCATTGACACCTACGCCTATCCTGACCAGATGTTCATGACACACTTGTGCCAAACACTGCTCACCGAATACCCGCAGTTGGGCATCTTCGGAGAAACATGGGTGAACGGCATAGGCACCCAGGCCTGGTTCGTACAGAACAACATACGTCAAACCCTGAACAGCAACTTGCCCGGCGTAACTGATTTCCAGCTCCTGTGGGCCATGCAACATGCCCTGACCAGTCCCTTTGGATGGAATGACGGCCTGAACCGCGTGTACGCAACCCTGGCGGAAGATTACCTATACACCGACCCATACAAACACTGCATCTTCCTGGATAACCACGACCTGACGCGCATCTATACCCACCTGAACGGAGACCTGAACAAATGGAAAATGGGTATGACCATGTTGCTCACGCTGCGCGGAATACCCTGCATTTATTACGGAACCGAAATATTAATGCCCGGCAGCACAAACCCTACCGATGCACTGGTGCGCAAAGACTTCCCGGGTGGATTTCCCGGTGACAGCAGCAATAAATTCAAGGCTGAAGGCAGAACCCCTGCCGAACAAGAAGCGTTTACCTTTTTGCGCAACCTGACACAAATGCGCAATGCCGAGCCTGCCTTTCAGGATGGAAAGCTGATGCAATTCACCGGTGAGGAAGGAACGTGGGTCTACTTCAGGTACAACCAGTCCAAATGTTTTTTAATCGCCCTGAACCAGGAGCAAAAGACGAAGCGCATATCTACGGCGCGCTTTGCTGAGCGGCTCCAGGGATACAACAGCCTGTTAAACCGCATGAGCGGACAACGCAGCAGCATACCGGAATACCTTGAACTTGCTCCGGAATCTGCAAGCATTTTTGAACTCCAACCATAGTAAGCGAATGAGCCCTAAAAATGCCCAAGTACTTCAAGAGCCCCAGCCAGGGCTGTTCCTGATTGCCGATCCTTTTTTGGCAGACCCGGGATTTAGCAAGAGCATCATCTTCCTGGTATCCCACGACCATTCAGGCAGCGTGGGGTTTATCCTGAACCAGCCCGGTGTTTTGAAGGTAGGACATGTTATTGACGGTTTCCCCGAAGAAAAGACGGTGATGCACGGAGGACCAGTTGCATTGGACCAGGTATTTTTTATCCATACATGCCCCAGGGTGACAGGTTCTTACCACATCAGAGAAAACCTGCACTGGGCAGGAGCACCTGATGCCCTGCGCAGCGCGGTCGATTACGGTCTGCTTTCCATGAATGAAATACTCTTTTTCAATGGTTACAGTGGGTGGGGCCCCGGGCAGCTGGTGCAAGAGCTTGAAGACAAAAGCTGGATACTTGCCAATCTTGATACGAAATGCCTCTTTGACAAGCCTGAGGGCCTTTGGAAGAACAGCCTTCGTGCGCTGGGCGGGCACTATGCATGGTTGAGTGAAGCCCCGGAACACCCTCAGCTAAACTGATGATGGATGTAAATATGCTGCGCAGTGCGTTTATCAGGCAGGCGGCTGCCGCGCACGGCAGTAGCGAAGCTGCCGCCATGTTCAGGGAAGTGTACCTGCATTTCAGCGGTATTGATTACCAGAATCCCTTGCGCAATGATCCTGTTTCAGACGCCCTGGCACAGAGCGTATTGCATATTGCACGTGAGTTGGAGAAGGGAATACCCCTGCAATATGCGTTGGGCTATACCTATTTTCATGGGGAACGTTTTGAAGTGGATTCTGATGTACTTATTCCCAGGCCGGAAACAGAAGAATTACTGGATTGGATTATTGAAGACTATGCAGAGAACCCTCCCGTAACTATACTTGATATAGGCACCGGAAGCGGATGCCTGGCTATTTGCCTTGCCCAGGCCTTCCCCAATGCAGAAATCCTTGCCCTTGACGCATCAGAACAGGCATTAAACAAAGCGCGCTCAAATGCCTTGCGCATACTCGGCTCCGAACATAATATCCATTGGCAGCTTTTAGATTATTTAAGTGATTTCCCTGACAAAAGTTTTGAATTAATCGTTTCCAATCCACCTTACATATTATTAAAAGACAAACATATAGTTGACCAGCATGTATGGACTCATGAGCCATCGATGGCGCTATTTGTATCCGGTGATGACCCCTTATTGTTTTACAGAAGGATGGCACAAAACCTACTATTGCAACATTCCGGGACCATATATGCCGAATTGCATTCCGGGCAGGCCAATGCTGCAGAAGCTATGTTCAGGGCAAACATAAGCGGTGTTGAAATCACCTTAAAAGCTGATTTCAACGGGGTGATGCGTATGATTCGATGCATAAAAAAAGGGAACTGAACCAGTTCCCTTTTTCTCGCTTTTCCATTTAGCTGTTTACCCTTGCGAAGAAATGGAGATTACTCCATCGCTGTCTTTTACAAGTTCCCCGGTCTTGTAAATCTGCGAAAGGGTGGTAAACATGCTCTGCCTGAAGCTCTGACGATTTCTCTCGCCGGAGCGCTTAAATAGTTCTGCAATCAAATCACCGGATTTAACAGGTCCACCAACTTCATTCATGTAATTGATGATGGATTGTTTTTTGGTAATGCCGCCGCGCTTGAAGCCCTTCTTAGGGCCGCGCTTTTTAGCCTTACGTGCACCGCCGGAGATGCTGGCGCCATCAAGGGCAAATGATTTAGCACTGAGTTTGCCAAAGGCTGCTTTAGCTTTGCGAATAGCACTCAATACATGCTTCACTTCCTTCTCCTGGCGCACCAGATTATCGAGGTTTGATGCACGAATATCATCAAAAGAAAATCCAATTGACAGCGATTCTATTGGAGCTTTTGCATTCGCAACTGCCTTTTTCACCGCCGACTTTTTGATGATGCGATTTTTGGAACCTACCGGGCGGCCCTTACGCCGCGCAGGGGCTGCAGGATCTGATCCTGCAAATGCGGATACAACCTTTTTGGCTGCACTCTTTCCCGCCTTACCTGAATTCTGTTTTGTAGCCATTTCTATTTGTTATGTGATGCAAATTTAAACACATTAAATTTAAATAAACCTAACAATTCCTGATTTAAAAGCATACATCGGTAAATCCGGGCTTAATTGAATAAGTTTGTGCTCACAAAGCATGCCCCCGCCGGAACCAATCAATAGCCCTGCCGACCTGAAACTGCTCGGGCCTGAACAATTGCCGGCCCTGTGTCAGAACATCCGCAAATTCCTTATTGACACCATACTGCACAACGGCGGTCATTTCGCCGGAAACCTTGGTGTGGTAGAACTTAGCGTGGCATTGCATTATGTATTGAACTCACCGGAAGAGCCCATCATTTGGGATGTAGGACATCAGGCTTACGTTCATAAAATACTGACCGGCAGGAGAGATTTATTGCATACAATCCGCAAAACACTGGGAATCAGCGGCTTCCCCAAGCGCGGTGAAAACCCTCATGATGTATTTGGTACCGGGCATTCTTCTACGGCCATTTCTGCCGCCCTGGGCTTTGCTTTGGCACACCGTTTAAATACGCATGATCAACGCATCTTCACTGCTGTTGTGGGTGATGGCGCCCTTACCGGCGGAATGGCGTTCGAAGCACTGAACCACGCCGCGGTGAGCGATGCCCGCCTGTTGATTGTAGTCAATGACAACAGCATCGGCATTGACCCCAATACCGGAGCCATGAACCAGATGCTGCGCCACATGGAAACCGGAAAACCCAACTGGTTTACCGAGATGGGATTTCACTACAGCGGCCCTGTGGATGGTCATAACGTTGTGCAACTGGTACATACCCTGGAAGCGCTGCGCAATGCTGCCTTTCCTCATGTATTGCATATTAAAACGTTGAAAGGCAAGGGCTATGAACCGGCGGAAAAAGAACAAACCCGCTGGCACAGCACCGCTGCCTTCGTGAAGCTGGAGCCGGCCAGCAATCCTGCCCTGAAATCTGTGCCTCGCTATCAGGACGTGTTTGCTGAAACGCTATGCGAGCTTGCCGCCCTTGATGAACGCGTGTGCGGTGTTACCCCTGCCATGCCCTCCGGCAGCGGTATGCGCATGGCCATGGACCGATTTCCCGAGCGTTTTTGGGATGTGGGCATTGCCGAGCAGCACGCCGTGGGGTTCTCGGCTGCGCTGGCGCTGGCAGGGAAAATACCCTTCTGCAGCGTTTATTCTACGTTCCTGCAACGCGCCTATGACCAGGTAATCCATGACGTAGCGCTGCAAGAAGCCCCCGTAGTATTTTGCGTAGACCGCGCCGGCCTGGTGGGTGAAGATGGCCCCACACACCACGGATCCTTCGACCTGGCTTTCCTGCAGCCCTTACCCGGTGTGGTTATAGCCGCCCCGAAAGACGAAGAGGAGCTGCGCGCATTGATGTACTCCGCCACGCGCGACCGCACCAGGCCTTGGTTTATCCGCTATCCCAAAGGAGCAGCCACCGGAATTGCCTGGAAAACCCCATTCCGCAACATACCCGTAGGAAGTGGCAGCCTGCTGCGCAGCGGCCAACATATTGCGCTGCTCACGCTGGGTACAACAACAGCATCTGCCTTAGAAGCAGCATCCGCTTCGGGAATCAACCCTACCGTGGCACACATGCGTTTTCTGAAACCCCTCGATGAGGCGCTGCTGCTTGCCTTGATGAATACCCATGACGTGCTTATAACCATTGAAGATGGCTGCATCTCCGGAGGACTGGCTAGTGCCGTTGCTTCCTTCACGGCGGCACATGGCTGGAAAGGCCGCATCCACAGCCTGGGTATCCCGGATTATTTCCCGTCCCATGGCAGCAACACCGATTTACAGCGGGAAGCCGGCTACGATACCGCAGGCATCCTGCACCTGTTGAATAACTGCACTTAAGCCAGATCTTCCACCCAGTTAAACAGCATTGTCCTTCCGTGTTCTGTGAGTATGGCTTCCGGATGGAATTGCAGCCCTTCCAATGGCAGATAACGGTGCCTGATGCCCATGATGGCTCCACTTTCCGTTTGGGCACTCACCAGCATATCCGATCCGGCATCCTGCAGCATTAAACTATGGTAGCGGCACACCTTCAGCCTGGGGGGCAAGCCCCGATACACACCTTGGCCATCGTGTTCAATCGCAGTAGTTTTACCATGAACGGGCGCTGCTGCCTTGACCAACTTCGCACCGAAGTGCATACCTAAGGCCTGATGCCCAAGGCAAACGCCCAGGATGGGCAAGCGACGCCAACAACTTTCAATGAATGGCATGAGCAGTCCTGCCTGCTGAGGATCCCTGGGGCCGGGAGACAGTACCGCCGCATCACAGGGATAGCCTAACACCTCCGGGTCGTCGTTCTTCATCACCCTGCAGTCAACGCCAGCCTCCATAAGGTAATGAGCCAGATTCCAGGTAAAGGAGTCGTAGTTGTCCAACAACAGGATGCGTTTCATGTAACACTTCCCTTTCCCGGTTGAAACTGTTTCAGGTAAAAAGGTTCGAAATAAGCAGCATCGGTAAATTCACCCTCACGGTAGGCTTCGAAGGCCAATACACCCATGCCTTCCGCTTTTGGCAGCAACTGATCTAAAAACAGCGCCTGATCCTGCCAGCTGCACAAGCCCTTCCATTTGGAAGCTCCTGACCCTGCAAATACCACCCGA
This sequence comes from Flavobacteriales bacterium, assembly GCA_947463095.1. Taxonomy (GTDB): domain Bacteria; phylum Bacteroidota; class Bacteroidia; order NS11-12g; family UBA955; genus REEB481. Next base: position 26,323 of record CANHRE010000014.1, read on the forward strand.
TGAGCGGACGCATATTCCAGAAAATCATCGGGCTCCAGTATTCTGGGCGCCACGGGCAGCATGCAGTTTAGATCCTTGCAGTTATAAACGGCCGTGTAGACCTCCATGCGCCGCGCATCGGTCATGGGCACGAACAGGAAATGATGCTCGGCACCTGTTTCCTGTCGCATGCTCCAGGCCAGCGCCTGAAGGGTGTCTATGGCCAACATAGGGATGTTCCAGCCAAAGCAAAGGCCTTTTGCCAAGCTGGCACCAATGCGCAGACCGGTGTATGAACCGGGACCTCGGCTGATGGCCACTGCATCGGGAATACGTCCCGCCTCAGCGCATAAGGCTGCAACCATTGGGGCCAACTTCTCTGCATGCGCCAGCGGCTGCGTTTCATTTCTGGAGGCCATCAGTGCCGTGCCTTCAAACAGCGCAGCAGAACAATAGATATCTGTGCTTTCTAAACACAGGATGAGCGGCTGCATCAGTCTCTGGTTTTAAATTCCCTGAAATGCCCATTCATGGCAATGGCCTTTTTCATACGCTCTGCTGCCGAAAGGTGTTTAAATAATTCCTTCAGCCAATGTAAAACCATTTGCTGCATTCCGGCATAATCCTCTATTTGCAGCAACTCATATTCCTGCTCCAGGCTTAGCCCCAGCTTATGAACAAAGTCTGGTATTCGGGCACCCTGTGAAAAGCGCCTTTGCGCTGCTGTATCTGTGAGCTGCAATACTTCATGCAATAAATCATCGGTGCGCAGGGTCAATTCTTTATCTTCATCTTCATCGAAAAGACGCGGCCCACAAAGCACCTGGTCAGGATGGTCTTGTTCCTTTGCCGGCATATAATCCAGAATATCGGCGGTATGCAATCCTTCCACAATAATGTCAGCACGACCGTCAGAATAACGGTTTACCACACGGTTTACCAAGGCGACGGTGCCCATTTCCTGCCTGATTCCATTAATCACAGGGAGCAGCACAAACCCGGATCCTTTGCTTATGCATTCACGCACCATCGCATCATAGCGCGGTTCGAAAATATGCAGGGGCAACAGTTCCTGCTGGAAGAGGCAAATAGGCAGCGGGAACACAGGCAACATCACAGGCATGATGCAAAATAAAGAGCTAACTTCAAAAACGGCACAAGATTTGGAAAGAGTTTATGGTAATCTATACTTATGAAAAAACTTCACATTTTTTTGCTTTCGGCAACCCTGATTGGGTCTGCCGTAGCATTGATGAGTTTCACCCAGGAAGCAGGCGACGCCCCTCATCAGTATTTGCAGCTTACCACCATTGAGAGTGCTGTTCCCGGTGGTCTTGCCCGTTCGCGCATGATTGCCACCGACAAGACCGGAGCAGTAGAAGAAGTGAAGCTGGAAAATTTTTACAGCATGGTAGGTATCAATTTCGAAAACATCCGTTTCAATGATGCCCAAATTACCACCAAGTTAGAGGCTTATGCAGCCGAAGGCTGGGAGCTGGTGAGTGTCACCTCTGCGTTCTCCGCTACCCCCAGCAGTCAGGGATCTGGCGGCAATGGCATTGTCTTCAGCCGCTATCTCCTAAAAAAACACCATTGATCAAAAGCCTTCCTTTTCTTGTTTTTTCCGAAGAATGATGGTAGCGGGGAGTCCAAGACTCCCCGTTACTATTTTATCAGGGCTGCAACTGAAATCCGTTTCCATACGCAAGGTCAATTTTGTCCATTTTGATTCCCTGCGCAGTCTGAATGACGTCTTCACACCTGCTGCGTTATTGTAGAACATGGTATCGTTGAGCGACGGCCAGGCCGGCAGCACATATGTGTCAAAAGGAAGCAGCAGGGTGCGTTCCCATATTGCGCCGGGCAGTGCAACAAAGCGATCCGCAGGAAACAACAAGGCTTTCAGGTTCAACACCAAGTTGCTGTCCTGTTGCACGACCATTTCGGGGGCCGCACATAATCCCTCAAAAACGGTTTCGCCGTCGGGCATCCGGTTCACACGGCATCCCAGCAGCCAGGCTCCGGGCATCAGGCTGCGACAAACAGCGATATCAGTTTCGGCCCGTAGCGAAGCAGACAATCGTCCGTATTGCCTGAATATGTCGGCGTTTCTGCCTTTAAAATGCCGTTGAAACTGAAACAACAAATCCCGGTTCAGCACTATTTCTGCAATGTCCCTGTTGTTGCGTTCCATGGGCAGCGGAAGGCTGCTCCACTCAGCCAGTTCAGGATGTGCCGCAGGAATAAATAAGGCACGGCAGGCAACAAAATCATCGGAAACAGATTCCAAAAGTTGTCCGGAAGCATTGAAAAAAAGCCTGGCACCCGGCATATACAGGTACATAGCCGTCATGTCCGGCAGGTATGGCAGTTCCGGGTCGGGCTGAGGGTGAAATCGGTCACAAGTCCATACCAGTTGGTGTTCAATGGCCAACAGATCCAGCAGGCGGTGCATCAGGGCGTGGTTATAGGCCGGCTGTTCTTTGCGCAACATGGCCGGCAAGGCTGCCAGCATCCGGGCCTGCGTGCAAGGTTGCAGCTGAAGCGCTTTGCGGCTGATGTGCTGGAGTTGTTTTTCTTGCTTCCTATTTATGGTTTGCTCCATGGTGCGCAGCACATTCGCTGCTGCTTCTTCCCAACCGGGCATGGCACCTGTTCTTGATTTCCTCATGATGATACGCACGCCGGCAGGGGGTGCCTGCTGATAGCGGGAGGAGGAATCATCCCTCTGCAACAGCAGGGTGGTAATCACCTTCCCGTCGCGGTTCTGCCTGTCCGCCCCGGCCTGCATTCCGGTAACCCCATACTGCAGGGTTAACTCAGGCGGATGCACCAGAATCATGTGCAAGGTTTCGCGGGCTGGCAGTTGATACCACTGGCTCAGGTAGGCAACATGCGGCATTTCCGTTACCATCAGGTACTCCAATACGCTTCCGGGCATACGGGCGCCAAACCAGATCCGGCCACCTTGCTGCTGTGTATCCAGTTGCAACAGCGCGTCTGTGGCAAGCTCCGCCAGCCCACCTGCAGAATCCCATAACCGCGCCTGCAACTTCAGCAAGCTGCCCGGAAAGGCTTCAAAACGATGCGCCTGCAATGACATCCAGCCTGGATAAAACACCTTGCGGTGGATGAGGATAAACACAGACCCTGAAGCATACTCGACGATGCGGGTTTCTGCGAGCACCTGAGGCAGCGCAGCCTTGTCCGTCAGCTCCGAGGGCAAAACAGGCGCTACCGAGCCCCAGTGATAATAGTTAAATTCGGGTTTCTGCGCGCTTGCAGTAGAAACAGCTGCCGCCGTGCGGAACACCAAAAGAAATAAAATCGCATTCCTCATAAAATACTCAACTCCTTCATTGGGTCCCAGAACAGCCTATTAAAATCGATTACCTGGTCGTTCAACACTTGAATACCTTCTTGTTCCAACAGTTGCTGCATGGGGTAATCCGGAGGAAAATGTGCCTTACCGCTAAGCATACCCATGCGGTTTACCACGCGGTGCGCGGGCACACTGGGCAGCACCTGATGGCTGTTGTTCATGGCCCAGCCCACCAGCCTGCTGCTTTTCCCTGTGCCCAGGAAGCGGGCAATGGCGCCGTAAGTGCACACCCTGCCGTTAGGAATCAAACGAACCACCTCATAAACCTGCTCATAAAATGACATATTCTTGGGCTCCAGCATGAATTGGAACAAATTTTGCGAAATTTGACAGCAATATATCCTTTCTTATGCAGAAGAACGCATCCGCACTATTCTTAGGCCTCATGGCTACCGCTGCCGGGCTGATGGCACAATACCCCGCTCCTGCTGTAACCAACTGGGCCGAAACGAACCCGGTAGGTATCTATCCGAAGCTGAAAAATGCGCCTACCTGGGACGGACGTTCTTCCGGCAACTACCGCATAGAAATTCGCATGAAAGGCATGAAACCGGGATTGGTTTATCTGGCTGACCACTTCGCCGATGCCAAATACCTGCGCGATACCGCGGTGGCCGACAAAACCGGTGTGGCCGTATTCACAGGAAACAAGCGTTTGCAAAGAGGTATGTACCTGTTTGTATTTAACGGAAAATCGGAAATGTTTGAACTGGTGATAGATGACGATCAGGATTTCATCATCAGCACCGACACTTCATGGAATGCCGACTTCTACAGCAAGATGAAGGTAGAAGGCCACGAAGGGAACGCTGCCTTCGCAGAGTACAACAAGAACCGCCGGGTTTACGCCGAAAAGCGGTATTTCCTGACACAGGATTTGCGCACCCTGAAAGACAGCGTTGGCAAGTTTCCTGAAACCCCCACCAAGACGGAGAAATCTGCCAAGGCCGCTCTGGAAAAACAGATGTCTTCCCTTGAGCAGCAGTTAAAGGTTGTGGACATCAAAAACAACGAACTCGACAGCCTATACATCCTGAAATATCCCAGGCACTATTTATCTAAATTCCTGCTGGCGGTGCAGGAGGTGGACATTCCCCGCGAAATTCCGATTGGCAAAGACGGCAAACCCGACAGCATGGGCGCGGTATATCGCTACAAGGCTCATTTCTGGGATAAGGTTGACCTGTGCGAGGATGGCCTGATACGCTCCCCCTACAACATCCTGAAGCGAAAAATTGACGAGTATTTCGACAACCTGGTGGCACCGGTGGTTGATTCCATCAACGATGAAGCCGACAGGCTCATTGCCCGCGCAGGATGCTCGGTAGAAAATGAGAAATACCTGATCTGGTACATCACAAACAAATTTGAAACCAGCAAGATCATGTGTGTGGAAGACGGTGTTTTTGTACACATGGCCAAGAAATACTATTGCCAGGGCCGCGCCTGGTGGTGTGATTCTTCCACCATCGCCAAGATGTGTGAAGGCGCAGACCGCATGAGCCATACCCTTTGCGGTACTCAGGCTCCGGACCTGCAGTTGTTCGATACCGCCGGAGTTCCACAGCGTCTTTTCGCATTGCAGGCCCCTTATACCTTCGTGATATTCTGGGATCCTACCTGTGGACATTGTCAGAAGGTGGTTCCTGAATTATACACCACCTACCTGAAGCATAAAAATGAAGGTTGGAAGGTGTATTCTATTTCTAGCCGCGACAAGGAAAAGGAATGGCGCGAATACCTGCAAAAGCACCCTGAAATCAAAGAATGGGTAAATGTGTGCAAACTGGAAGAAAACTCTGTCTGGCACCTTAATATATACAACTACAACAACCTGTCAAATCCCACCATTTTTATCCTTGACCAGAACAAGAAGGTGATTGCCAAGAAGATTGACGTTGAAAAGATTGAGGAGTTCCTGAAAAACTACGAGGAAGTAGAAGCGCACAAGAAAACCCTGAAATAAGATCAGCGGTTTTTTTCTTCCCAGTACTTTCGCGCGTCGCGGTATAGCGTGCCTGTAAGCAGGGTTGCGCCAAAGGAATAGATGGATCCGTTGAACGAAGGGCCTGCGCCGTTGGCCATCCTGAAGCCCAGTCCTGCATACAACCCCAGATATCGCGTAAGCCGGTACAGGGCGCTCACCTGAGCTTCCAGGGGAACCATCAACACGCGTGAAGTTTCATTCAGGTTGCCATTGCGCAGGGTACTTCGCGTTGCCACGCCCAAACCAAGCTGTGCCGGAATCTTCAGTTCCCAATGGGCATCTTTAAACAGCATATACTCAAACGTGGTGCTGGCATACGTCATGCCGAGGCGGCGGTAAACCGTGTCGCCGGGGCGCTGGTATTGCAGCGTCAGGATGCGCCTTCTCAGCGTGTACAGCCCCGCATAAACACCCACCTTGCCGTAATCCCAACCCAGGCGCCCCCCTAAAACCGAGGCCGGACTGGCACCAATAAAGGAGTTGCGGCCATCCAGCGACATGCTGAAAGCGGGTTCGGCGGAAAACCACAACCGAAGTGAATCCCTGAGCGCAGGCGCCTGCGCTTTGCCTTCCGACACCATCAACAACAATACCCAAATGAGGCCTCTGCGCATCCTTACTGAACGTTATAACGGCAGATACGGGCGCTTGTTGCCCACATCCCGGTTCATAAAAAAAGGCCTGTTTTACAGGCCTTGGAGTGGTATCGGACGGAATCGAACCGCCGACACAAGGATTTTCAGTCCTTTGCTCTACCGACTGAGCTACGATACCATTTCCTTTAGGGAATGTTCCTAAACGAGGGTGCGAAAATACATGATTCACCAGTACCTTGCAAACAGAAGATATGAATCCTGAAGTAGAAGCTTTTGAACAGTTTCGTTTTGCCATGAACGAGAAAATCATGAGCGCCGACAATCTGGTGCTGAAACGCTTGTTTAATCTAGACACCCAAACCTATCAGGAAGGCGCTCTGAGTGTAAAAACAAAGGAGTTGCTGGGCCTGGTGGCATCGTTGGTGTTGCGCTGCGACGACTGTGTAAAGTACCATCTGGGGAAGTCCAGGGAACAAGGCGTTAGCTCTGAAGAATTATTTGAAGTGCTGGCCGTGGCCAATATGGTGGGCGGCACCATCGTAATACCGCATACGCGGCGCGCGGTGGCCTATTGGGAGGCCCTGCATTCAGACAGCTGATCCTGAAGTCCAGGCTTCAGCTACTGTTTCCAGTTCATCATACCAGGCAGGCCCCATCTTCCGTATCAGGGCCTCTTTTAGAAATCGGTACATCGGAATCTGCTGTTCCTGCCCTGCTTTGCAGGCTGGCTGACAAACATACCATCGGTGGTAGTTCATCACCGTGAACTCCCCATAATTACCGGAACGGATGGGGTACAAATGACAGCTTAACGGCTTCTTGAAGGCTGTCAATCCTTGCTGCCAGGCGCGTTCCATCCCGCAAAGGGTAAGCCCGTTTTCGCGGACGGCAAACACACAGGCACCGTCAGGATGACAGCGAATCACCGCCTCTCCGTCGCTGTCGCGCTCCCAAAATGCCCCCTCGGATAGCATTTCCCGGCTGTTGTCGGAAAGCACACTGCTGATGGCCGGAAGTGCTGCCTCAATGATGGGTATTTCTTCCTCAGCAAGTGGCGCGCCTGCATCACCCTGAACGCAGCATTCGCCTTTGCATTGCTGCAACTGACAGGCGAAGTGCGCTTCCAGAATATCTTCACTAAGCAGCGCGTTCCCGACTATAATCATCAGAAGTTATTCTTACTGAGGTAGGTTTCGAAGCCTTCCGCCTCCAGCCGTTCGGCCTTGTTTAGCACTTCCTGCTCCAGGCTGGTTTTATACGCTTGCACCTTGTGGGCCAGTTCAGGATTGCCCACAGCCAGGATTTGTGCGGCCATGATGCCCGCGTTACGCGCCCCGTTGATGGCCATGGTGGCAACAGGAACACCGGGCGGCATCTGCACGATGGAATAGAGGGAATCCAGTCCCGACATGCTTTTCGACTGCACCGGAACACCGATTACAGGAAGATGCGTGATGCTGGCCACCATGCCCGGCAGATGTGCTGCCCCGCCTGCACCGGCAATAATGACACCGAAACCCGATTCGTGGGCAGCGGCGGCAAAGTCAAACATCCTTTGCGGGGTGCGGTGTGCCGAAACTATGGTGAGTTTAAATTCCACACCAAAATGTTCCAGGATGCGGGCGGCTTCCTGCATTACCGGCAGGTCTGAATCCGAACCCATGATGATTGCTACTTTGGCCATAGAGGATACAAAATTAGGCAGTTCCTGATGATTGCACTTCTTGCCCGGGCTTACGCCACAGGTAATCCGCGCCTGACAGCAAGAGGTAGGCCAGGAATACCCAGGGTACAGATTGCCAGCCCTGCAGGATGATTCCCGCAAGCATCAACAGCAAAAAGGCATAGTGAAAGGGCTGAGCGCGCAGGCTGAATGACTTGAATTTAAACGCCATCAGGGGCAAATCGCTCACCAGCAGGTAAGCAGATAAGACCGGGAACAAGGTTACAAAACGGAAATGCGTGACTACAGGCTCCAGCAATCCATGAGCCTCCACGATAAATGGGAACGAAGCGATGAGCAGCGCATTGGCCGGAGTGGGAACTCCCAGAAAGCCGGAGGTCTGTCGCTCGTCAATATTGAATTTAGCCAGCCTGTAGGCAGAAAACAGCGGTATGGCCAGAAAAACATAGCCATTAATACAGAAGCCTTCCGCAGCACAATAGCCATTGCTCACGGCCAGGTATTGCATGATAAACCCAGGCGCCACGCCAAAAGTGACCAGATCGGCCAGAGAGTCCAGCTGCTGGCCCAGTGGGGAATTAGCCTTCAGCAGTCGGGCAGCGAATCCGTCCAGAAAGTCAAAACCGGCAGCCAGAAGCATGAGCCAGGAGGCCTGTATGGGCTTCCCGTTGAATACCGCCGCGATGGCCAGACAGCCACAAGCCAGGTTAGACAGCGTGAGCAGGTTGGGAATCTGTTTCATCATTCTTTAATCACGAAGCCCAGGGTGGCTTCCAGGTATTTGGTGTGCTGGGCGAATTTCGGAGTTCCAGGCAAACGTTTGCCTTCGTAGCGCCAGTCGGTACGTGACAAGTCGCGGCCCACACCGCCGGAAATGCCCAGGCTGAGCGGGCCCAGTGCATAACGGAAATGCGCGGCTACAGAAACCAGCAGGGCCGGATTGCGGTATAAAACGCGTTCCGTGGGCTGCGGATTCAGGAAATTCTGAGGCCTGTCGGCGGGTTTTAATTCTATGCGCGACATGGCGAACCCTATTCCGGTGCCAATGGCCAGGTTAAAATGCCTGGAGCGCAGTACATCTTTAGCAGATTCCGAAACGACACGGAACATATTAAAACGCATCACGGAGTCAGACTGGGCACCGTAGCGCAGGTTCCGCGTGGGTAGCCACAACATGCTGATACGACCACCTGTAGATTCATCCCATTTGGTGGGGAAATAGGCGATGTCAAATCCCTGCATCATCAGGTTATCGGCAATAATGGGAAGACCGAATCCCTGCAGTGCCTGATTCAGCGGCCCCAGCTTGGTCCATTCCCGATGATACACATAACTCATGTGCGTGAATTCGTACTCAGATTGGTAATCGTAACCTTCTTCCTCATCATAATCGAAATCCTCTTCCGTGATGTTGTTGAACAGCACAAAGTCATAACGCGAGGCCAGCACCGGGAAGCTTTTCTTCAAACTGTCCAGAGAAAACAGGGCTACGCTGCCATCAGGAGTTTCCGCTGCAAAGGCTTCCACTTCCTGCTCCTGTGCGTTTTTATCATTTTCCTCCTCATCATCTGCACCATCTGCATAAAAATAGCCGATGGTAACCACATGGCTGCGGAAAGGCTCCGGCATCAGCGTGGTCATTTTCTGCGAAATGGAATGGTAATTCAGCCAGCCGCAGGGGCCGTTCTGTATGGCAGTTCCAGCATGGCAACGACCGAATTGACCGTAGAATTTACCCTTGGGATATTGCTGCAGCAGCCCCTTCATGTTGTCGTACATCACCTTTTCGCGGAAGGTGTACTGATAGGGCGTGTACTCATAATCATCCCACTCCAGATATTGCTTCAGGGAACGCAGCAGGGTATCAGTCAGGCCGAAGTTCTTGCCGAGATAGCTGCGGTATTGTGCCTTCAGGCTGTCGAATTGCGCCAGGAAGAGCCGCAAGGTGGGGCGCACCTCGTAATTTTCTGCGGATACATCCGATGCATCGTTGTCATAGCCGCCCTCCTCTTCTTCCTCTTCATAAGAAGAACTTCCCTGGTGATAGATCTGCCGGGCCAAGCCCTTGATGGCTTCCACACCTACCAGCAAGCCATCGGGGATGCCGGAATCGGGAAGCAGGTGTTCCAGCAGCAGCAGCGGCACATCGGTGTATCGTTCCACGTCGATACCACTCACGATGATTTTGGCAGAATCGGGCAATTCCCGGTTCCACTCGCGCAGGGCACGGTACATATCCATGTAATCGCTGCCGGTGGTATTGTCCAGGATATCCAGCCAGATTGAGTCGCCGGTATTGATGAATTGCTGCAGCACATAGCCGCGGGCAAAGCCCAGCTCCAGGATCATGTTGCGCACCCCGCCCCGCTTGTACAGGTAGCGCATCAGCTTTAATTCCATGGCGCTGTTGAACTCCATAAAACGGTGATCTTCTCCACCAAGGAAGAAACGTCCGTATTTAGCCGCAGAATCCATCACCTCAAATCCGGTGAAGGAGTCGTTGATCTGATGGTCAATCAACCAGGCGCGGGGTGCTTGTATGGAGACTGGCGCATCGGGTGGCGGTGGTATTTCATCTTTCTTTTGCGCAGAAGCCTGCATCGCCGAAAGCAGCATGATGCAGCAGAAGAGCATTCTTTGTTTCATATTACCCATATTATAACAGGTTCAGCACCTGTTCTCGTATTTGTTCCAGTTGTTCTTTCATGTCCACTACGGCCTGCTGCATGGGGAAATGGTTGGATTTCACGCCCATGGTATTGAGTTCCCGGCCTATTTCCTGGGCGATGAAGTTGAGTTTTTTTCCTGAAGGTTCGCGCAGCAGACAGGTTTCGAAGTAGTCGAGGTGCTGAGCCAGTCGGTTTTTTTCTTCGGTGATGTCCAGCTTCTCTACATAGAGGATTACTTCCTGTTCAAAGCGGTTGCGGTCCATCTTCCCTTCTGCTTCCTGTGTTTCCAGGGCCGACCACAGCCTTTTGCGAAGCAGTTCACGCCGCGCCTGTTCTTCCTGTTCCACCAATTTCAGGCCTTCGCGGATATGGTGTAAGGCACTGCGCAGGATTTCGCCGATGCGCTGTCCTTCCTGTTTGCGGAAGCTTTCCATATGTTGGATGCTCAGGTCCAGGGCCTGAAAGAAAGCGATACGCAGCTGTTCTTCGTTAGCGACCTCGTTCACGCGGAGCACATCGGGCATGGCCATCACCTTGCCCAGCAGGTCGTGCACTTCGGTGTTCAGCTGATGGGCGAGCAACTTCATCTGCGCGGCATAAGCTTCAGCCAGGGGAATATCGGTGGTAACCCGGCTGCCGTTTTCTGCGCCGGGCAGGTATTCCATACTTACGGAGGCGCTTACCGAACCGCGTTCCAGTTGTTCGCGCAGCCGCTGCCGCAGTTCCGGTTCAAACGCAGCAAAATTCCGCGACATACGCACATCCAGGTCGAAATACTTCCCGTTCAGTGACTTCAAGGAGATGCGTATTTTAAAGCTTCCGGAGGTGATTTCTCCCTGACCATAGCCGGTCATGCTCTTCAGTTCACGAGGTCCGTTCATCTTTTTGTTTCTGGGCGGTGTTCCCTTGAAAAACTACCAGGTACACTCCGGTAAATATCAGCAGAATAAACAACACTTTAGCACCGGTCAGGGCATCCCGGCCGCTCAGTGAGGCAATCAGGCTGGCCAGCACGGGCTGAAGGTAAATATAGGTACCGGCCAGCGAGGCGCTCGCGCGCTTGATGGCATAGGCATTCAACTGGTAGGTGATGAACGTGGTAAACACCAGCACATAGGCAATCTTCAGCCAAACATCCCAGGGAATCACCTGGAAATTTGTTTCTGCCAGTTGTGGCAAGCCAAAAGGCAGCACGAACAGGGTGCCCAGGGTGAAGGTCCACTTGTTCACGGTAACAGCGTGGTAGCGGCTCACCAGACCTTTTACCAGCACCAGGTAAATGGCATAGCTGATGGCGTTGAGTGTTACCCAGATATCACCAACCACTGTGGCGCCGCCGAATTGAAAACCTTCGCCGCCCATCAGCAATACCGCGCCGAAGCAGGCCACCAGAATGCCTGTGCTCAGCGCCATGTTGGGCCATTTTCTCCGTTTCAGATGATCAATAACCACTACGAATACAGGAGTGAACAACATGAGTACCGATCCGTTGATGGGCGTGGTGATGGACATGCCCTTGAAGAACATCAGCATGTTGGCAGCCACGCCGGTGAGGGCGCAAAAAAACAGCAGTCTTCCATCCTGCCTGAAGTTAAAAGGCTGCCTGATGAGCAGGCTATGGGCAAGCCAGTACATCACAGCCGCCGCGCCAATGCGAATCACAATAAAGCCTTCCGGCCTCAGGTAACGGGGCATGATGTCGCGGGCCCAGCTGAAGAATATGGCATAAATGAGGGCCACGGCGAACAGCGCCAGATGCACCAGCGGCTGCTTCATGCCATCCCTCTTTTCTTCTTGATTTGTTCGTAGGCCTGTTGTACCCTGCGGAATTTATCATCCGCTTCCTTCTTCAACTGCTCTCCCAGTCCGCTGAGCTTGTCGGGATGGTATTTCATGGCCATACGGCGGTAGGCGCGCTTCACCTCATCGTCGGAGGCATCAGGTTTGATTTCCAGTATCTCGTAGTCGGCATCGCTGCTCACCACAAACATGGCGCGCACGCTCAGGTAATCGGGCGTGGTGATGCCCACATGGGCAGCGATGTATTCCAGCATGCGCAGTTCGCCGGGCGACACATCGCCGTCGGCTCTGGAGATGCGGAACAGGATGTGCAGCAGTTCCAGGCGCTGGCTGTACGACATGTTGGCGCGAATCTGCTTGCACACACCGGCCACGTCCACTTGTTTCTTGAGCAGTTCCCGCAGGATGAGCAGGTATTGCTTCACCTGTTCATCGGTATAGGTGCGCAGCAGCATAGACTTCACCATATCCAATTCGCTGCGCATCACCTTGCCGTCGGCGTTCATTACGGCGCTGATGAGCACCAGCAGGCTCATGGCAAAGTCGCCCGACTGCGTTTGCGAGGCCGACCTTCGCTGAACGGGCTGATCCTCCTCATCCGAAGCAGATGCGTCGAAGAAGCTGCCTATGGCAAAGCCCACCAAGGCACCGATAGGGCCGCCAAGCACCCATCCGAGACCGCCTCCTATGAATTTTCCGAAGCTCAAGGTACAGCAGTAAAGTCTTTAAGTTTCTTTAATCTATTGCGGAGCACGGCATCCTGCATTTGCACCAGTTCATTCGCGCCGTTTACCCGAGCCCAGAAATATTCAATTTCAAACAGGCGGATGCTGCCGTCTCTGTTTTCCTGGGAATAAGTTTCATCGCTCACCGGAATGCGGAACAGTTCCAGGGATTGCGTTTTCCCATCGCAGGTATTGAGTTTCAGGGTACAAAACGGTTTGGAGCGCAACACCGTATCTGCGCGTTGTTTCGGCAGGTTCGGCCAGCCTTCCATCTGCACATGCTCAAACATGCCCACCAGCGAGCGCACCGGATTCAGCGGCACTTGCAGCTTGCGTCCCTGTGCGTCCAGCAGCGAAATACCGGCATCATCCGGGCGGTCAATCACAAAAGACGCCGAAGGTTCTTCGTGCCAGGTGATTTCCAGCCTGCGGATGTTGTCTGCCGTGGCATTCAGTACTTCTTTACTGCGCCAATCTTTCAGGTTGGTGCTGAAGTAAGGCGTTACATACCCTTCAAAGCCCGGCACTTCCACCACATAAGGCCTTTTCAGACCGGGCATATACATGTAGGTGCCCATAGAATTCTGCGTTGGTCCACCCACGTACAGTGTTTTGGAAAGTTTACCGTTCAGATAGAATTCCGCTTTCACGGCATGCAGGTACAAGGTGCGGTTGATTTCTTCGGAAGCGCTGTCACCAACGGGATATTTCACCTGAAGCTTATTCATAACAAAGTTTAACAGCATATCAATATTCGATTTGCTGGCAGGAAAAACGCCTTGTGCATTTTTTACCGTCCAGTTTCCGGCCTCATCCTTTTGAAGCAGCACATGATCCTTGGTGCTGTTTTTGGAAAAGAATATTTTATCTACACGGTTGGTTTGTTCAATGGCAAAATCCTTGATTCCGGCTTCTGCCGTTGAGTTCAGATTCCGCCTGAGCAAAAAGAACGCCAGCGCAGCAGTGGCGGCGACGGCAAGGAGCAGGATGATGCGTTTCATTCGAGGTACAAAAATAGGACTTATCAAACAGGCTGCCGTTGCCGTTCGTCAAAGGATAAGCGGTGGTGAATGGATTTTTTAGGTTTCTATACATTGATGTGCCTATTTTTTTATCTTCGTAAACACAACAACGCCTGTCTTTTGTGAATCTTGATAACTACATATACTTTCAGGTACCCTGCATGATGGTGCAGGCTAAAAACGAAGCATTACAATAATGCCGGCAGAGCAACTTGACGTTCTTCGCTACATCCATGGGGTGGAAACTACAACGCGGTTATGTTACCCATTTACTCGAGCGTGGAAGGAATTTTCGGTATGTTCAGGAATTACTCGGTCAAAACAGCAGTTGCACTGCCGCTATCTCTACCCATGCAAGCCAGCACAAGATGCGACAAATACGCAGCCCATTCGACAACCTATGAACCAACCAAAAAGGGAAACAAAACTAGACCTATACAACAGAATACGGTGTATAGGGGATAAAAAACTAGACCTATAAGCAAGTTAGGCAACATGCTAAAAGAGCCAACGCACATTCAAGCACATTTGGTTTTTGCCGACACATAGGCAAACGCTGAAAAACCAAAAGAGCTTGAATTTTGCCAACGCACGACAGAAACAAAGTATTAACATTGACAAAAAGATAAAAGACAATAAA
>CANHRE010000015.1 GCA_947463095.1 Flavobacteriales bacterium
CAATGCGCGCATTGAGGTATTACGTGTATCACCGGGATGAGGCTCGCTGTGCTCGCCTGAACCCGTGAGGGGGGCCTTGCAAGCAAAAGCCGCCGAACAATGTGTGCATTGAGGTATTACGTGTATCACCGGGATGAGGCTCGCTGTGCTCGCCTGAACCCGTGGGGGGAGCCTTGCAAGCAAAAGCCGCCGAACAATGCGCGCATTGAGGTATTACGTGCATCACCGGGATGAGGCTCGCTGTGCTCGCCTGAACCCGTGAGGGGGGCCTTGCAAGCAAAAGCCGCCGAACAATGCGCGCATTGTTCGGGCTTTTTTTATGCCTCCCGGCTTTCAAACTGCGTTTGACGCCTGTCAGCATAAAAAAAGCCGCTTTGCGGGCGGCTTTTTCTTGCGGTGAGGGCGGGATTCGAACCCGCGTTACGACGTTAGATCGTAAGGCAGTTTAGCAAACTGCTGGTTTCAGCCGCTCACCCACCTCACCAGCGGGTGATTCTGAAAAATCAGGCCGCAAATATAGAAGAATTTCCTTCCCGTTTTCAAAGAAATCATGAAAAATGATGCGGCCATTTCCACTATACTTGAAACTGAATCATGGCTGCAGGAAACGAACATTTTAAATTTAGGGATATTAAGACCTATAGCAGCACCGAATGGCTTGCCAACAATACGAAGAAGTACCGCTCGGTGTTCGATGAACAGGAATTATCGTACATCTACTGTGAAGTATCTCTTTTCAACAAGAAGTTTGATGGTAAGAGTTGGCGGCTCAACATGCAGCTCAAGTGCTTTGACAGCAATAATCAGGAAGTCTGCGACCTGAACTGCGACCGCATGGTGGAACCCCGCGACCAGATTGTTTATGTTCGGGAAGGCTGGGGCGTAAAAACCCAAGGCACTTACTGGAAGGCGGGTACCTACCGCTGGGAAGCCTGGATTGATGAGCAGTTGGTGGAAAAGAAGAATTTCTACATCGAGAATCAAGGGATGGTGCGCGGTGGGCTGAATCCTTACTTTCGCCTCGATACCGTAAAACTCTATGAAGGCCCCGATGCCAATATCCGTGAGGAAGATCGCAAATACTACGTGTGCTTCAATGCCATGAGTACCCGCTATATCTGGGTAGAAGTGAATGCACAAAATCTTACGCGGAAAAGCAGCGACCTGGCTATGGAGTTCATTTTCAACTTCCGCACGTCCAGCGGCTTCCTCAAAGGCAGCATTACCAAAGTGGTATTTGTAAAACCAGAGGAAGACCAGTTTCATGTGAGCATCGGCTGGGGCTCCGATATTGTGGGCACTTGGAGCCGCGGCGAATACTACGCCGAAGTGGTGTTTATGGATGAACTGGTGGCTTCAATGCCCTTTGAAGTAGGTGATGACTATATAGAAGCTGAAGAGGAGGATTTTCAGCCACTGCTTGAAATAGATTTCAGTGAGGAAGATCC
This sequence comes from Flavobacteriales bacterium, assembly GCA_947463095.1. Classification (GTDB taxonomy): domain Bacteria; phylum Bacteroidota; class Bacteroidia; order NS11-12g; family UBA955; genus REEB481. The sequence goes on from CANHRE010000015.1 coordinate 1,449, forward strand.
GAATCAGCTGAAGATGGACTTTGAAAAGGAAGAAGAACAGGAGAAAGCGCCTTCCGTTCCTCCTGTGCAAAACCTTGACGAGGTGATGCAAGAACTTGACAGCCTGATTGGTCTGAAACCCATCAAAACAAAAATCAGGGAATATTCCAACTACCTGCGCTTTGTGTCCCTCCGCAAGGAAAAAGGCTTTAAGGAAGACGAAAATATTAACCTTCACGCCGTGTTCCGCGGCAATCCAGGAACAGGCAAAACTACCGTGGCCCGTCTGCTCGGCAAAATTTATAAAGAACTGGGGCTGTTGAAAAAAGGCCATGTGCATGAAGTAGATAGGGGAGATTTGGTGGCAGAGTACATAGGCCAAACCGCACCCAAAACCAAAGAGGCCATCAAAAAAGCCAAAGACGGTATCCTGTTTATTGACGAAGCCTATTCTCTGGCTCGCCGCGACGACGACAGTAAAGATTTTGGCCGCGAAGCTATAGAAGTGCTGCTCAAGGAATTATCGGACAGCACGGATATCGCCATCATTGTGGCCGGCTATCCGGAAGAGATGGACGTATTCCTCGAATCCAATCCGGGATTGAAGAGCCGCTTTAACATGTTTTACGATTTCCCGGACTATGTGCCGCAGGAACTCATCCAGATTGCCGAGTTCTCCTGTGTGAGGAAAGGTGTGCGGCTTAGTGATGATGCCCGCGAACTCTTCTATAAGTACTTTGTGGATCAGTATCGCGACAGAGACAAGTTTTTCGGCAACGCCCGCATGGTCAATTCCATGGTGGATGAAGTCAAGATGAACCTGGGGTTGCGTGTGATGAATACCGATAAGCCTATGGAGCTCAACACCGATCAACTGTCGCTGATTGAGGCTGCCGACCTGGAGAAAATTTTCAAGGTTCAGGCCGGTATGTTGCCTGATATCCCCATAGATGAAGAGCTGCTGAAGGAAAGCCTGTCCAAGTTGAATAAGATGATTGGCCTGGACAAGGTGAAACACGATATTGATGAACTGGTGAAGCTGGTGCGTTTCTATAAAGACCAGGGTAAGGATGTGCGCAAGGCCTTTTCGTTGCACAGCATTTTCAGCGGTAACCCCGGCACTGGTAAAACAACTGTAGCCCGAATACTCGCCCAGATTTATAAAGCACTCGGCATTCTGGAGCGCGGCCACCTCGTGGAATGCGACCGCCAGAGCCTGGTGGGCGGCTATATCGGTCAGACAGCCATCAAAACTGCTGAGATGATTGATAAGTCTATGGGCGGTGTGCTGTTTCTGGATGAGGCCTATGCGCTTACCGAAGGCGGCAGCAGCGACTATGGTCGCGAAGCCATCGAAACCTTGCTTAAGCGTATGGAAGACCGTCGCGGCGCGTTTATCGTGATTGCGGCAGGTTATACCCAGAACATGGAGCGCTTCATGGAAAGCAATCCTGGCCTGAAGAGCCGCTTTGACCGCATATTCCAGTTTGAAGATTTTAAGCCGGAGGAATTATACCGAATTGCCATCAATCAGTTGTCGGAAAGCGGCATCACACCCATTCCTGAGGCGGCTGCCCATCTGGAAGCCTACATCACCTATATGTATCAGCACCGAGATAAATACTTCGGCAACGGCAGGGCCGTGCGCAAGGTCATTGAAGAAGCAGTGCGAAACCAGCACATACGCCTCAGCGAGCTTCCCAAAAATAAGCGTACGGCCAAAACTATGGGGCAGCTGCTGATGAGCGATATCGAAGAGTTTAAAACAGATGGAAAACCCGGCAGTCCCATTTCCGGCATAGGATTTAAAATCAATAAATGAGGTTGCCCTTACTTTCCCCGGAAGACCAATGGTTTCTGGGTGCCGCTGTGCTCTTTTGGCTTACCATGTCATGGTATTACCTGCGTTGGTTTACTGCCTCCGGTAGCCGAAAGCGATTGAAACAGGAATTGCTGCGCAGCAGTTCCAATGCCCCGGTAAGTGTTATCATCTGCGCCCACAATGAACTGGAAAATCTGAAAAAAAACCTGCCTCTGGTGCTGGCACAACAACATCACGATTTCGAAGTCATCGTTGTCGACGACGGCAGCTGGGACGGCAGCGCGGAATTTCTGCGCTCGGTAAAAGCTGGTCATCCCAACCTGAAAATATGTACTGTAGACCGCGATCGGGTGCGTAATCCGGGCAAAAAGCTGGCCCTCACTATTGGCATCAAGGCGTCCTCCCATGATTTATTGTTGTTTACAGACGCCGATTGTGTTCCCAATTCATTAAGCTGGCTAAGCCGTGCATGCGCCGGCCTGGCATCTGGAAGTTCGCTGCTGCTGGGCTTCTCCCCATACAAGAAACAGCCGGGCTTCCTGAACCTGTTCATCCGTTTCGAAACCCTGATTACCGGCATGCAATACCTGTCCATGGCGCTGCATGGTAAGTCATATATGGGCGTGGGCCGAAATATGGGCTACCGCAAGGACCTGTTTTTTAAAGTGAAAGGCTTTGCCAGTAACCACCACCTTCCTGCCGGCGATGACGATCTTTTTGTGCAGGATGCCGCCGATGCGCGCAATACTGCGGTGCTGCTGCATCCGGAAACCCATGTGATGAGCGAACCCAAAACCCGCCTGAGGGAATGGTGGAAACAAAAAAAGCGCCACCTGTTTGTGGGAAAACATTATAAATCTTCCGTGAAGCGTTTCCTGGGCTTGCTTTCCTTCAGTCAGCTTGCCTTTTATGTGGTGCTGGTTTGCTGGCTTGTATGGACCGCCTACTGGTGGCTGCCGCTTTCTGTTTACGCATTATGGTTGTTGGTACGCCTTAGCGTGGTTGCACGTACAGCTTCGCTGCTGCAACAACTTCCACTGATGTGGGCATATCCTCTGCTGGATATCTGCTATGTCTTTTTCCTGTCTGTTGCAGGGCTCAATGCCTGGTTTGCTAAACGAATAAACTGGTGAACCATAAAGAACAACTTCAACAATGGTTTCCGGATTTAACTGGAGCCCGGCAGGAACAGCTGCTGTCGCTGGAACCCCTCTACCGCCACTGGAATGCCATGATCAACGTGGTTTCCCGAAAGGATATGGATGCGTTCTTTACACACCATGTGCTGCACAGCCTGTCAATGTCCTGCTTTGTGGAATTCCACGCGGGCTGGAAAGTGCTGGATGTAGGCACAGGAGGAGGCTTCCCGGGTATTCCCCTGGCCATCATGTTCCCGGAAACAGAATTCGTGCTGGTGGATTCCATAGGCAAGAAAATTAAGGTCGTGCAGGAGGTGATTCAAGCACTGAACTTAAAGAACGTGAAGGCCGAGACCACCCGTGCGGAACTGGTTCCTGCCGGATTTCATCTGGTGGTGAGCCGCGCCGTGACCCGCATGGCTAACTTTTATCCCTGGGTGAAAAACAAAGTGTCTTTTAACGGAGAAAATCAGGGCATCGCCTTCCTGAAAGGTGGAGACCTTGCAGAGGAACTTGCAGAATTAAAAAAGACCGCACCCACGCGAAAGATTCATGAATACGCCATATCCTCCTGCATTCCGGATCCCTTTTTCGACACAAAAAAAGTGATAACGGCCTTTTGATCCGCTGTGTGCTTAAATGAGGGATTCCAATCGGAATATTCCTTCTTTCTGTCCTCCGAAGTTGTACAAGCGCCCGTCCTGCGCTAATTTGCCCGTTTTTCTAAGAATATCTTGGCCAAACAAATTAGTAACACGAAACCTTTTGAGGTAGTTTATACTCTGGTGCGACATCCCTACTTCGGAATATTGCCCGAGTTAAACGCCGTGTTGCTCAACCCCAGCGGAACCCTTAGCCTTTCTCACCAACGAGTCCATGGGCAAACCGCAGCCTATTTCGGTTTGTCAGGCTCCGAACTTGAGGCCGTGAGGCTGCTGGATGAAATGGACGTGGATAACATCATGAAGCAGTTCTATACCGGCTCGAAGCGTTTACGACCGGAGGATTTCTTCATAAAACAGTATAACGAAGAGTTGCACAAAAAGGTGCGTCCCTATATAGAGAAACGAATTGCGCGTGTGATGGAGTTGATTGGTGACCGTCAGGTTTTCCTGGAAAGTGTAAGCAACAACCCCGTTGATACCCCGATCGAGGTGTGTCATGACCACGCAACCATTCTCTTTCATTTCAGAAAGGATGAAGAAGGCATCAATTACTTCGCCACCATCAAGCACCGCGATACCAAGCTGGAGTTTTCCTGTAACAGCAGTGAATTGTTGTGCACAGAGCCAGCATGGCTGCTTGCTGAAAATAAGCTGGTGCGCTTTGGTAAAGGTGTTGATGGAAAGAAAATAAAACCCTTCCTCAAAAAGAAATTCATTCATATCCCTAAGGATACGGAAGGGCCTTACCTGGAGAAATTTGTCAAGCCACTGCTTGAGCGCTATGATGTTTTTGCTCAGGGTTTCAGCATAGTTTCGGAACAACATCAGGCAACCCCTGTGTTGCGCCTGGAAGAAGGGCTTACCGCTAAGCCCTGCCTGTCGCTGTACCTCAATTATGGCAAATGGAATTTCCCTTACCACAGCGAAAAACAGGTGCATGTATCCTTGATTCGGGCCGATGGTACATTTGAATTTCACCGTATAAAGCGCTCCCGAAATTGGGAAGAGCAGAAGGTGAAATGGCTTACGGACAATGGCCTGGAGCCTGTTCAGGGCAGCCTCTTTTCGCTGCAGGAAGCCTACGGCAGTGATGCATTGGCATTGATAGACTGGCTCAACGAGCATGCCGTGGATTTGCAGCGTCAGGGTTTCACCATTGATCAATCTGCGCTTTCGCGTAAGATTTTTATCGGCGAAGTAAGCCTGAGCCTGAATGTGAAGGCCCGCGACGACTGGTTCGACTTGAGCGCGGAGGTGCGCTTTGGCAATTTTGTATTTCCCTTTACGAGGCTACGCGCCAGCATCATTAAAGGCATCCGCGAGTTTCCACTGCCTGACGGCAGCATCGCCATCATCCCGGCGGCATGGATGACACGTTTGGCCAAAGTTTTTCATTTTGGCGATGAGGAAGGCGATTTGCTTTCACTCAAAAAGATGCATCATCCACTGCTGGATGAACTGGGTGAGTTTCAGGATTCATCCACCCGCAAGGCTCCGGCTGTCATTCCCCGTCCTGAGGACATGGATGATATGCCCCTGCCTGAAGGCTTTACTGGCACGCTGCGCGCCTATCAGCAAACAGGCTATAACTGGCTGAACTATCTGGGCAGCCAGCATCTGGGTGGTTGCCTAGCTGATGACATGGGCTTGGGTAAAACCATCCAAACACTGGCATACCTTCAATCCTGCATCAACAAGAACGAGCATCTGGCGCCGGACATGCAATTCAGCGCTGCCGAAGATGTGCCGGTGCAGCTTTCCATATTTCATCCCGGTGAACCGGAGCCTGTGGAACCCAGGCAGGCATCGCAAACCAACATCCCTGATGCAAGGCCAGAATCTCGTCCCTGCTTGGTGGTGGCGCCAACGTCCCTTATTTACAACTGGCAACAAGAGGCCAGGCGTTTTAACCCTTCCATTCGTACTTTGGTGTACGCGGGAACCCAGCGCGAGCGCTATTTTGGCATGATTGGTTGCAGCGATCTGGTGATTTCCAGCTATGGAACCATCCGGAATGACGCATCAAGGCTCGCAGGTGTCAAGTTCAGGGTGGTGGTGCTTGACGAAAGCCAGGCCATCAAAAATCCATTATCCCTCACGGCACGCGCCCTGCTTCAAATACAGGCAGAGCAGAAAATAGCCCTCACCGGTACCCCAGTGGAGAATACCCTGCTGGACTTGTGGAGCCAAATGAACTTCCTTAACCCAGGATTGCTGGGTACTTATCGTTATTTCCAGGAGCACTATATCAAGCCTATAGAGCGCAGCCAGGATAAAAAACGGGGCATGGAGCTGGCAAGGCTGGTAAAGCCTTACATCCTTCGGCGTACCAAGAAACAAGTAACTCCTGAACTTCCAGAGAAGTTCGAAAAGGTTCACTATTGCGAGATGACTTCCCAGCAACGTGAACTGTACGAAAAAACCAAGAGCCAATACCGCAATGAGATTTTAGACTCCATTCAGCAGCACGGGGCCAACCGAAGCCGATTTAAGGTAATTGCCGGTCTTACGCGGCTGCGCCAGCTGGCCATCAATCCCCTGTTGATGCATGAAGATTTTGAAGGTGGAAGCGGTAAGTATGAGCAAATCATTCATATGCTGCAGCGCGCCATCGAAGGCGGACATAAAGTGCTCGTTTTTTCACAGTTTGTGCAGCACCTGTCCATCATCGAGAACTGGCTCTCGGAAGCTGAAATAGATTACTGCAAGCTGATAGGCGACATGCCGGGCCATGAGCGCGCCGCCGCCATTGACCGTTTCCAGAACGAGGAACAGGTTTCTGTCTTTCTGCTTTCGCTGAAGGCCGGCAACGCTGGCATCAACCTCACTGCCGCTGACTACGTATTCCTCTGCGACCCCTGGTGGAACCCCTTTGTGATGCAACAGGCGGAAAGTCGCGCCCACCGCATTGGACAGCAAAAGCCGGTGTTCTCTTACAAGTTCATCACCCGCGATTCCATCGAGGAAAAAATTCTGAATATGCAGGAGCGAAAGAAACAGCTGGCCGGAACGGTGATGGAAGGAGAAGAACAGTGGATCGGGCAATTGAGCGAAGCGGAAATTCAGGAACTTTTTGATTAGATTTTATAGAAAGATTGAAGGTCTGAAAAGCACTTTTTTCGATGAAAGAATATGCTTACGTTTGTCGCCCAAGAAAGTTAGTTAGTTAAAATTCAACAACATACATGGAACAACAAGTGCATCAGTCGGTTCGAATAGACCCGAGCTGGTATGAAGTACTTAGGGATGAATTTGAGAAGAGTTACTTCCAGGATTTGAGGGCATTTTTGCATGAAGAAAAGGCACAGGGGCATAGGGTATATCCTCCTGGTAATAGAATTTTTGCAGCATTTGATCATACGCCTTTCTGGAATGTGAAAACTGTCATCCTTGGTCAGGATCCTTATCATGGTCCAGGTCAGGCTAACGGCCTTTGCTTTTCTGTAGGGAAAGGGGTGCGTAAACCTCCTTCTTTATACAACATCTTTCGCGAACTCAGGGATGATCTTGGTTTTCCCATTCCGTATTCAGGTGACTTAACCCGCTGGGCAGATAGTGGTGTATTGCTGCTGAATGCCACGCTTAGCGTGCGTTCCAATGAGCCTCGTTCGCATCACGGTCATGGATGGGAGCAATTTACTTCAGCAGCCATTGCCAAATTGAGTACCATGCGCGAAAATCTGGTGTTTATGCTTTGGGGCCGAGATGCTCAGGAGAAAGAACATCTGATCGACGAAGACAAGCACCTGGTGCTCAGGGCAGCACATCCATCTCCATATGCTGCTGAAAAAGGCTTCTTCGGTTCCAGGCCCTTTTCAGAGTGTAACGAATACCTGATGGAGTGCGGACTGGATCCGGTTGACTGGAATCTGGAGCCCGACCGGGAATTCTAAACCGACCTTTTTAGTGAACATCCCATGCCTGAAGTCAATATCTGCACTTCAGGCATGTTTATTTTTGTAGCATGAGCAATCCTGCCATTTATCTGCATCAGGCCGATATCCTTCAGTCGGGTATTCCCGTGTTGCATCAGGTAAACATGGCGGTAGAACAGGGCCAATTTGCCTACCTGATTGGTAAAACCGGTTCTGGTAAATCATCGCTGTTAAAAACCATTTATGGTGAACTATCCCTCCAGGCTGGAGAAGGTTCTACAGCCGGTTTTGACCTCACCACACTCAAGCGCAGGCAAATTCCCTACCTCCGCAGAAAGCTGGGTATTGTGTTTCAGGATTTTCAATTGCTTGGCGATCGCAACGTGATGGACAACCTGCTGTTTGTGCTGCAGGCTACGGGATGGAAAAACAAAGAGCAGATGCGCGAGCGGGCCTTGGAAGTGCTGCGTCGTGTGGGCCTGGAGAATAAGGACTATAAAATGCCGGGTGCGTTGAGCGGTGGTGAACAACAAAGGGTGGTTATTGCCAGGGCCATCCTAAATCATCCCGAAGTCATACTTGCCGATGAACCTACAGGTAATCTGGATCCGGATGTGAGCGATGACATCGTGTCTCTCCTCCATGAAATATGCCGCGAAGGTGCCGCTGTGCTGATGGCAACCCACGATTACCGCGTAATTGGGAAATTCTCCGCCAACGTGTTCAGAACCGGAAACGGGATGGTGGAACAAGTCAATTATCCGCATTGACAGGGCGCTGATTCCCTTACATTTGCACCACTTTTACCAGGATGTCAGATAAGAAATATTTTGATGCCCTGAGCTACCATGCCGAAGGCAGGCCAGGGAAAATAGAAGTCATTCCAACAAAACCAACACAAACTCAGCGGGATCTTGCGCTGGCATATTCACCGGGTGTGGCTGAACCATGCCTGAAAATTGCAGAAAACCCGGATGATGTGTATAAATACACCGCCCGCGGTAACCTGGTGGCGGTAATCAGCAACGGCACAGCCGTGCTGGGGCTCGGAGATATTGGTCCGGCAGCCAGCAAGCCCGTGATGGAGGGTAAGGGCATCTTGTTCAAATTGTTTGCCGATATTGATGTGTTCGATATTGAACTCGATACAAAAGATGTAGATGAGTTCGTGCGCATCGTGAAAGCGCTGGAACCCACCTTCGGCGGTGTGAACCTGGAAGACATCAAGGCACCGGAAAGCTTCGAGATAGAAAAGCGACTTAAGGAACAGCTGAACATCCCCATCATGCATGATGATCAGCATGGAACGGCTATCATTTCAGGGGCAGCCCTGATCAATGCACTGAAGCTGGTTGAAAAAGATATCGCGTCCATCCAGATGGTCATCAATGGCGCCGGTGCCTCAGCCATAGCCTGTGGTAAACTCTTTGTGAGTCTGGGCGTAAAAAGGGAAAACCTGCTGATGTTTGATTCCAAAGGGCTGTTGCATACAGAAAGGACAGACCTGGATGAATATAAACAGTTTTTTGCCAACAGCCGCAACATTGCTTCCCTGGAGGAAGCCCTGAACGGAGCCGATGTGTTTGTTGGATTGTCGCGGGGGAATATCCTCAATGCCGACATGATTCGTTCCATGGCTAAGGATCCCATTGTTTTTGCTATGGCCAATCCCGACCCCGAAATAGACTATACCCTTGCAGTGGCCACCCGCGACGACATCATCATGGCTACCGGCCGCAGTGATTTCCCCAACCAGGTGAACAATGTTCTGGGCTTCCCCTTCATTTTCCGTGGAGCTCTGGATGTGCGGGCTACGGCCATCAACGAAGCAATGAAACTGGCCGCCGTTCACGCCATTGCAGACCTGGCCCTACAACCGGTGCCCGAAGCCGTGGCCATGGCCTACAATGAGCGCAACCTGAGTTTTGGCCGTACTTATATCATCCCCAAACCTATGGATACCCGGCTGCTTACTTCGGTGGCTCCGGCTGTTGCAAAAGCGGCCATGGACAGCGGAGTGGCGCGTATGCCCATCACCGACTGGGATGGATACCGCGCTGAATTGCGCCGTCGCCTGGGTATTGACAATGACTTCATCAACCGCATCATCACCAGAGCCAGGAAAAATCCCAAGCGCGTGGTGTTTGCCGACGCCGATAGTTACCGCATCCTGAAAGCTGCGCAAATTTGTGTAGAGGAAGGATTTGCCAAACCAATCCTGTTGGGTGACCCTGAGGTCATCAGGCGTATTGCCGAAGAGCACAACGTGTATGCGCTGAATGAAATGGAGATTATAGACACCCGTGGAGCGGCTTCAAAAGCAAAACGCGAAGAATATGGTCAAAAGCTTTATGATAACCGACAACGCAAAGGTTTGACCTTATACGAAGCCACCAAGCAAATGCGCGAGCGGACTTATTTTGGCGCTATGATGGTGGACAATGGCGAAGCCGATGCTTTTATCTCAGGCCTGACGCGTAACTATCCCCTGGCATTGAAACCGGCCATGGAAGTAATTGGCCGCGAAGCAGCTTATCAGCGCATCGCAGGCATGCACATCCTGATGACCAAAAACGGCATCCTGTTTTTTGCTGACACCACTGTAAACCTGGACCACGGTGTAAATGATCTTGTGGATTTGACGCGCATGGTGCACGAGCAAGTACGCAAGTATCAGATAGTGCCGCGCATCGCCTTGGTTTCTTATTCCAACTTCGGTTCTTCAAAAGGAGCCAGCCCAGAGAAAATAAGGGAGGCTGTGGCCATCCTTCACCGCGATTACCCAGAAATTGTAGTGGATGGTGAAATGCAGGTAAGCTATGCGTTGGATGGAGAAAACCGCATGAAAACGGCTCCCTTCTGCACCTTGGGCAGTCAGGCGGCAAATGTGCTGATTTTTCCAAACCTGGACAGCGGTAATATCGCCTACCAGTTAATGCGCAGTGCAGGTCCGGTTGAGTCCATAGGTCCGGTACTCCTTGGTTTCCGTAAGTCTGTGCACATCCTGCATCATACCAGCAGCGTGCGTGAAATTGCCAACATGGCGGCCATTGCCGTGGTGGATGCACAAACCAAAGACGCGGCATCCTGATGTTGTCGCCGACTGCAGCATTCCATTGTTCAGAATTGTCGTTTGGCTCCAAGTTGCACATTGCTTCCATTGCCCTGCGTGACCGCGTATTGCGCATGCCACTGGGCCTGGCCTATACCCCTCAAGAACTACAGGCGGAAGCTGGAGAATGGCATCTGGCGGTCCACGACGGGTCTGCATTGTTTGCTGTATTGCTGCTGCGAAAAACCATACCAGATCACTGCGAGGTGTTGAAGATGCGCCAGGTGGCTGTAGATACGCCGCTACAGGGTAAGGGTATAGGTGCACGCTTGGTTCGCTTTGCCGAAGATGTGGCCCGAGAACAGGGATGCCGAAGGATTGAACTGCATGCCCGGGAACAGGCCGTGCCTTTCTACCGTAAGTTAGGCTACAGCACTGAAGGTGAATGGTTTGAAGAAGTAGGACTGCCGCATTTGGCCATGTACCGAAACCTTTAAGGCTTTTTTGTCCCGTTTCGCGGGGAACGCACCGAAAAAAACCTCGTTCAGGCCGTGTCGAATCCTTAATTTTGTCAGTTACATGGGTACTTTAGTCATGATAGGCCAGTTGCTGCTTGCACTCGCCGTTCTTGTTACCGTTCACGAATTCGGGCACTTTCTTGCAGCGCGTATGTTTGGCATGCGGGTAGAGAAATTCTACCTCTTCTTCGATGCCTTTAATCTTAAGTTATTTACCTGGAAAAGGGGTGAAACCGAATACGGCATTGGTTGGCTTCCGCTGGGGGGCTATGTGAAAATCGCCGGAATGGTGGATGAATCCTTGGATAAAGACCAGCTAAAGGCCGCTCCTCAATCATGGGAGTTCCGCGCCAAGCCGGCCTGGCAGCGACTGATTGTGATGCTCGGAGGCATCATCATGAATCTGTTGTTGGGTTTGCTCATCGCTTCACTTTCTCTTTTGTATTATGGCGACAGCTACTTGCCCAACGAAGCAGTAAATAAAGGTTATGGGTTGTATGCCGGCGAACTTGGCCGGAATATGGGCTTTCAAAGCGGCGATAAAATTGTATCGCTGAATGGCAGAGCACCCAAAGACTGGCAGGAACTGTACGACCCTGAATTCCTGATGGCCGAAAATCACGAGGTGCGTATTACCAGAGGCAACAGCGATACCACCATTCAATTGCCTGCAAATTATGCAGAGCGCATTATGGAAAAAGGCAAAGGTCCCGGTGCCTTTCTGGATGTGCTCAGCACCTTCAGTATTGGCGGAGTTCAGGCCGACATGGGGGCCTCGAAGGCGGGTATGAAGGCTGGCGACAGCCTGCTTACTGTAAATGGCAGAGATGCTCGTTTTTATCAGGTTTTTCGTGAAGAACTGGCCAAAAACAGCGGTAAAGATGTTGCACTTCAGGTTTTGCGTAAAGACAGCCTGGTAGCTTTGAACGCCCGTGTGAATGAGCAGGGGCTGCTGGGTATTCAGGTAGTTATGACAGCTTATCGCAACCAGATGGCGGTGCATCATTATGGATTTTTCAAAGCAATAGCCCTGGGCGCGGAGCGCTCATTTAATGCCCTATATCAAAATGCACGCGGTTTGGCTAAAGTAGTTTCCGGTGAAGTGAAGGCGAAAAATGCCCTTCAAGGTCCGGTAGGCATAGCTACCATGTACGGGGCTGAATGGAACTGGGAGCGTTTTTGGAGCCTCACAGGTATCCTGTCGCTGGTGCTTGCCATGATGAACCTGTTGCCTATTCCCGCGCTCGATGGCGGCCATGTGGTATTCACCCTGTGGGAAATGATTACGGGACGTCCGGTGAATGAAAAGGTGCTGATGGTCATGCAAATGATTGGCATGGCCCTGATTGGTGCCCTAATTGTTTTTATCTTCTGGAATGATATTTCCAGGCTGTTGTCGCGATGATGGCCAACTCCTTCAATCCTTTTGCATTCTATGGAATGGAGGAGCACTTCTTCCCTAATGAGCAGCTGGTGCGCAGTACCTTCCTGGAATTGAGCAGGAAACACCATCCTGATTATTTCCCTTATGACACTCCTGAACACGCAGAAGCCCTGCATTATTCAGATCTGAACAACAGAGCTTATAAGGTATTGTCCCGATTTGAGGATCGCCTGCACTACATCTTGGAACATCATGGCTTGTTGCAGGAAGGTGAGAAGAATATCCTCCCGCCTGCATTTCTGTACGACATGCTGGAATTAAATGACATGATTGATGAAGCGCATGCCGGTGATATGTCGGCACGCATGCAGGCGGAGTCATTACTTAGCAGCAGGATGCTGGAGCTGAAATCAGAGATGGAACAGGTGGCCAAAGCCTGGGATGAACATGCTGCTCATGAATACCTGGGCAACCTGCATAGCCTTTATCAGCAGTATAGATACCTGTTGCGCCTGGAACGAAATTTCAGCGCTGGCGTGGAGTAATAGCCCTGCTGCTTCATCAAAAGCAAAAAGCTAAAAAACGCTGTAAGATTCAACAGGGTTCTTTAAATTCGCATCGCTTATGACAGAGAACAAAAAATCAAAAACAGGCTATTGGTTGCTTACCCTGGTATCCCTTGCCGCGTTTGTGCTGTGCTGCCTGTATCTACCTCAAGCCCTGTGGATGCCACTGCCAACCACCTTTGGCGGCTTCGCACTGGCTATGGATTGGATCTGATTGTTCAGGGGGGATGAGCTCCGGTGATTACTGCAGCTCCTGCAGTTCAAGCCAGCGCATGCCTTTCTCATCCAAATCATGACGCAGTTGCTCTAGTTGTTTAGAAACGGCATCCAATTCGGTGAAATGAAGATTTCCATCCATCAGACGCGCTTCCAGCGCGTTTTTTTGTTGCTCTAGCTCCGGAATCAACGCATCCAGCTGTTCCAGCTCCATTTTCTCCTTATAGCTAAGTTTGCGAGCGCCCTGTTTTTTAGGTTCCACGGCGGCTTGTTCTGCCTTGCGGTTTATTTCCCGCTGATCTTCTTCAGCCTTCTTCCACAGGCGGTAGTCGGAATACGTGCCGGGGAAGTCGCGAATCTGCCCAGGTTCTTCAAACACAAAGACATGGTCGGCCAGTTTATCCATGAAAAAACGGTCATGTGATACCATGAGCAGACAGCCTTGATAATCCATCAGGAAATCCTCCAGTATGGCCAGGGTATCGATGTCGAGGTCATTGGTGGGTTCGTCCAGGATCAGGAAGTTCGGGTTGCGCATCAGCACCGTCATCAAGTGCAGCCTGCGCCGCTCACCACCACTGAGTTTATAGACAAAATCAAATTGTCGGGGAGGGGCAAATCCAAACTGTTGCAACAATTGGCTAGCCGTAAGCTTACTTCCATTGGCCATGGGGATAAAATCGGCGATGTCGCGCACCACATCGATTACCTTCATGTTCATATCAAACATAGGGTCATGCTGGCTGAAGTAGCCAAATACCAGCGTATCCCCGATGATGATTTTGCCTGAATCGGGTTGTTCCAATCCCATAATCAGGTTGAGCAGGGTGCTTTTCCCAGCACCGTTGGGGCCTGCAATGCCTACCTTTTCGCCGCGTTTAAAAACGTAGTTGAAATCCTGCAGGATTACTTTGTTGCCAAAGGACTTATTCACCTTATGCAGTTCCAGGATTTTAGTTCCCAACCGGGTAACCTTCACGCTCATGGCAAGTTCCTGTTCCTTCTTACGGCCCTTCATGCGTTGTTCCAACTCGGAAAAGGCATCAACCCTGCTGCTGCTCTTGGTAGTTCTTGCCTTGGGCATGCGGCGTACCCATTCAAGTTCGCGACGGTATGAGTTATCCAGCTTTTCCCATTCCCGTTCTGCCGAGGCCTTGCGCTGGGCTTTCTTTTCTATGAAATAGGAATAGTTACCTTGGTGATGGTACAGTTGTCCGTCTTCCAGTTCCAGTATATGGTTGCATACGCGGTCCAGGAAGTAACGGTCGTGGGTAACCAGCAGCAAGGTGAGTTGCTTTTGCTCCAGGTATTCTTCGAGCCATTCAATCATGGCCAGGTCCAGGTGGTTGGTAGGTTCGTCCAGGATGAGCAGATCCGGATCCTGAGCAAGTGCTTTGGCCAGCGCCACCCGCTTGCGCTGACCTCCGGAAAGTGTGCCCACAGCCTGATTCAGGTCGGTAATGCGCAGGCGGGTTAGGATTTCGCGGATGCGCTGTTCCAGGTCCCATGCCTCCAGGCTGTTCATGGCATCTGTAGCGGCCTGCAACCGGGCAGCTGCGGCATCCGAATGGTTGTGTTCCTGTTCCATGAGTGCCTGCTCGTATTGCGCGATGGCACGCAGCAAAGGCGTTTGTCCGGAAATTACATTCTCAAGGATACTCAGGTGTTCCTCCAGATTGCTTTGCTGATCAACATAGGTCCAAACAATGTCCTTGCGGAATACCGCCTGTCCCGTATCGGCAGGTTCTCTGCCGGTGATGATGTTCAACAGGGTGGTTTTACCTGTTCCATTGCGGGCAACAAGTGCTGCCTTATCGCCCCGTGCAAGCCCAAAACTCAGGTTACTGAACAGTTCACGGTCGCCATAGGATTTGCTGACTTGTTCAACAGAAAGGTAATTCACAATGCAAATTTCCTCATTTCAAGCCGAAACAACGCGTTTTCCTTTTCATCCTGCCTACCTTTGAAGAGCAGTTTACATACTGCCCCTAAAATCAACACATTTCCTATGACTACCCCGCTCAGCATCCATGAATTTGAAAGTAACAAAGTGCTCTTTCACAAAGCCCTCCGCATGATGATTACCTACCTGAAGGAAATGCATGCTCAGGACGAAAGTTTTAATCCCCGCTATGAAATTGAATGGCTTGAAGGATTGCTGGAAGGCAAGCACAACCTCATCGAAGATGAGGAAATTCGCGATGCCTTGATGGTTCCCGCGGAAGATGGGGAAGGGGTGATGTTGTTTTTCCTTCTTTACCGCGATGAAGCGCTCATCGAACGCATTTATGAGTCTAACCGCGAGATGCTTATGTTCGACGAGCGGGAAATAAGCCTTCAGGACTTCAAAGATGCAGTGTTACACATCTTCAATCCTGAAGTGGATGAGTTAGAGGCTGAAGACCTCTATTACAGCCTGCGCTTTGAAGGAATGGATATGGCCCATTTCTGCCTCTACAAAGACGAAGACCTGTATGTTGGTTTTGCCGCATTTGGCGAAGACGAAGAAGATGGCGAGGATGATGAGGACGACCACGAGGTGAATCCAGAGCTCAACTAAAGATAAGCAGCGCCTTAGCGGAAGTCCAGCACGGTGTTGTTCCCGTATCGTTTATGCGGGGCTGTGGCAATGCCAACGGAGGAAAAAGTACCCAGACAAATCAGTCGGTGACCCAAACTGGGAACGCCCTCATCCACGAGCAGCTGAATGACTACATCAATAGGACCTTCGGCACCATAGCTACAGCATTCGCCCCGGTAAATTTTCTGACATTGTCCATTCATTCGGCCATGTCCCACATAACCTTCAGCTCCACTGCTGCGCGCATGGCAAAGTGCCGCCTCATAGAGCGCTTTGTCGGGCAGCAGTGCCGATGCAGGTTTCATGGCGTACATGTTGACCTGAAGGGAACGCAGGTAGCTGTTGGTAGGATCTGATTCAAACTGCTTTTTCACAAAGCGGTTGAAAAAACCAACCGGGTCCAGCCGAGCCATATTCAGCCAATACAGCACTTGCTTGTCAAAGGCATTCATCCAAACGGCACGAGCGCCGCTGTTGGTGTCGGTGCAGGTTGGTTTCGGCTGAGGTAGGTTCTTATTCAGGAGGGGTATAAATGGCGCCAGCATCGCCAGACTGTCTTGCACCATTTTCAGCCTCTGATCGGTGCTTCGCAACTGTTTGCGAGCCTCTCGGCATTCAATGCTCACCTGTTCAAGATTATAAACAGCATCGCGGTATACTTTCGGACTTACGCAGGAAGACAAAAGCATGATTCCGGATAGGATGCACCAATACCTCATGGCCTTATGTTCATTAATCGCTCAACGCTGTCCCGCAGCAAGCGCAGTGTTGCCACACGTTCTGATTGCAATTTTTTCAAGACTTCGGTTTGCCTGTTCTTCCGCTCAGTTATTTCCAGCAATTCACGGTATTTCTTCGCACGGATGCAGGAGGCCTGAACTGCAGGAATCAGCAGCGTCAGGAAGCAGAATGCGGGTTCTCTGAAGAAAAAAAGCATGGGCTTCCCCATCATGATGCTGAACGACATTACCTGTGTTTTTAGTACATTAGAGGCAGTTCTAAAGGAACAAAAGGGTATTTCAGACATATATGAAAATCAATGGTTTAATGGTCTCTGCCGGCTTCAATTTCAGGATGTTATTTCTGGCGATGGTGTTGTTTTCCGTGTTTTTGTCTTCCTGCGGTACTCAGGAAAGCAATGACGAGGATGAGGATAAGCCTGTGCGCAAAAGTACTTATGTGCGTCCTTCGGTTGACTCCAGGGGCAGGTTGCGCAAGGGTCATGTGCGTAAAGCATACAGCACGGATAAGAATGCTGTGCGCAACCAGATGCGTTCCCGATACTATTACCATACCCGAGGGAAATACAAAAGCAAGAAATAAATCATGGCGGCTGCATATATTTGGTTTAATGACAGCAGTTTGGCCCATCATTTGTTTCATTGGTAAAGAAGTGCTTTACCCTCAAAGACATTTTTTATCCGCGGGCCTTTATACATATTTGCAATAATACCCTTTAAGCGCAATGAAGAGAGCGAACAGCAATGCACCACAGGAGCCCGGTATGAAAGTAAGGGGGCTTTTGGGCCGTTTATTGGTTTGTGCTGCTGTTTTACTGTTTGGTCCGGGTATGAACCAGTTGAATGGACAGGCTATGGGCTTAGTTCGTATCAATGGTGATACTTCGTTTAAAATACCTGACACATTAACCTATGCCCGTGCCCAGGATATTATGTACTCCTTCAACTTTTACAACGGCGATACCATAAAGAATTACCTGACCAAGGGCGGCTATTTTTTAAGTAAGGGGACCGTGTTAACGATTGGTCGGCCATTTACAGGAATAACGCTTTACAATCCGAACACATACAGTTATGAGGTGAAATATCATGTGGTGCATGAAGGGAGGGCCAATCTGGTGCGCACCAATCCGGAGGGCGTTTCTGAGCGACTGGAAGGGCAGGATTTCAGAATTCTGGACATGGTGGTTTTTCATACCCGTCCTGGGCGTAGATCCTCTGTGAAGGTGGTGGTTTATGCCAAATCTGTGAATTCCAAGAGGATTATCACCATTTCAGACATTGAACGCGCGGTTTTTGTTGGCGAGGTGATGAACAAATTCAGGTAAAGGTTTTTTCAAATACGAACTTCCGACCAACGGCAAAGACTGAAAGTTGGAAACTCAGCGCAGCATTTCTTCGGCAAGTTCATTGCGGAAGGCCTCGTACACCTTGCGCAACCTGCTGTCGCCATTGGTGCCGTAGTTCACACAATAAATCAGGATGCGGTTGTTTCTTCCGGGGAAGATATGCGCAACGGCCGCATAGCCTAAGTCGCCACCGGTATGCCCAATACCTTCATATCCTGTATTCTTGTATTCACGCAATAAGCCTACCCCGATGTCATAGGTCGAATCAGGCGACTGCCATTGCTGCATGGCCTGGAGCGAGCTTGGTTTAACAAGAGTTTGTTCCACAAACAGCGCGCGCATGAAGTGGTGAATATCAAACACATTGGAATAGACGCCAGTGAAGCCATGACCGCTGCCGGTAATCATGTTGCTTACATCGGTTAGGGTGCCGTTCTGATATAAGTCGAAATAACCTCTGGCTGTTTCAGGGGGCAGGGCCTCGTGGGCATGGTAGAAAGTGTGATTCATCCCCAGTTTTTGAAACACCAGTTCCCGCATCCATTGCGCATGGTCTTTGCCGCCCGGCCGGATGGCATCAATAACCATACTGGCCAGAAGGGTGTTGGTATTGGAGTATTTCACGGCGCTGTGCGCAGGAAAATCGGAAGGCTGATCATAGGTAAAGCGGATCAGTTCTTCACCAGTCCATACTTTGTTGGGCTGGTTCACTACCGCGAGGTAAAAACCAGCGTCGCTGATTAGATCATATATCCCTGTATTGTGAGATAGCAGGTCGTGAAGGGTTACATCTGCCGCGTTTTTCACCCTTTGGATGACCTCTTTATTCAGATGCATGCTGATGGGCTCATCCAATTTCACCAGGCCTTGCTCGACCAGCTGGAAAAGCATGGCGGCAAACATCATTTTAGTGATGCTGCCCAGTTTATTCACGGTGCAGGGCGCATAGGCAACCTGGCCTGCAATATCTGCTTTGCCTGCCGCGCCTGTCCAAACACCATGTTCATCTTCTATTAAAACTGAAATGCCGGGCAGTCCCTGCAGCGCATAACGATTCAGGATGGTGTTAAATAGTGCGGCTTTTGGATGCTTTGCGCTGCTGTCGTTTGCCGGTCCGGTGCAGGATACCGTATCGCCTGCCATAGGTTTGCGGCATGATGCTAAAGCGCAGATGATGCCGAGGCAAAAAAGGGTAAGGCGCTTCATGATTTTTTAACACAATGGATGGGAATGCTGAAACCCAGGTGTACCTGATTAATAGGCAGCAGCGGCACATATCCGGGAATGAAAGGTGTTTGCAGCAGCGTTTGCCCCCGGGAGAAAATTCTGTAGCCTTTTCCAACGGCATAGTCGATGCCAAGGGTGAATCCCAACATGGCCTGAGGCCGGCCGGCCTTCCCAAAGGAAGAATAGGAACCATCTGCCTGTTGTTTGAAGCGTCCGGTGGCCGGAATGCTGTGCAGGTATCCGGCGCCAAGCATGGCGGAGAAGCCCCATTTTCCCGGCGTATAGCGAAGGCCGCTTTCGGTGTACAGCATCACTGCATGTTGGATGTAGCGATGAAAAAAGTAACCCAGCTTGAACGTCTGAGCCCATTTCATGCTGCCGCTTTGTTTCCAGTTAAAGCCGCTTCCCACGGTGAACCCGGGATGCATCCGGGCTTTCCAGAGCTGCGCAACACCACTCACAGGGAAACTGCTGGCGCTGTTGGTGATGGCTACGCTGAGGTATTGAAGATTTCGTTGCTGGGCCAGTACTTGCCCCTGAAAACCGAAGAACAGCAGGGCAGTAGGAAACAGGCTGAGGCGCATCATCTTTTACGCACTGCCATCCATTTCCATGAAACGCTCTTGCGGTTTACGGCAGTACCTGTAATCTTGCCGCCATTAATGGTGCCGGCAAAGGTTGCGCTGCTGTCGTTGATGTACATGGTAATGGTTTTCTCCAAAATTACCCAGTGATCGTTGGTGGGTGTGAAATCATCTGGATGCTTGTGCTTCATGTTGCCGCTATCCAGAAATGTAATTTCATAACTGATTTTTTTAGCACCCGGTATTTTATAAGAAATAACCCAGGTGGTTCCTTCCAATTCAACCAGGTTTTGAGCTTTCAATTCACTTGATTTTGAAGTCATCAAGAACAGAAGGCAAAAGAAGGAAGCGCTGAGGAGGCGTTTGAACATGCCCGCAATTTACAAAAGGTCAATGGATTAGCCTGCCTTTATGAATAAAACTGATGATTTTTCGCACTTGCTTCGGTTGCTATTCAATTTATTATCTTGCACTTTAACAAATTCGAGTTTAAAATACCTAAAAATTATGGAAAAATTAAGGAAAATATCAGTTTTACTGCTCTTCTTCTCCCTGAAATCATTGGCATCGCAAACATTATACTTTCCACCGGTCAGTGGCACTTCATGGGATACCCTTGCCCCGAATCGCCTGGGCTGGTGTTCTGATAAAATAGATTCGCTGGATGCCTATCTGGCACAAAATGGCACAAAGGCGTTCATATACCTGAAAGACGGGAAGATTGTGCTGGAGCGTTACTTCGGCGGGCATTCGGCCAGCAGCAACTGGTATTGGGCATCGGCCGGGAAAACGCTCACTGCGTTCCTTACCGGAATCGCGGTGCAGGAGGGTAAAATCAGGTTGAACGACACAACGTCGAAATACCTGGGGGCAGGCTGGACCAACTGTTCTGTTGCTGAAGAAGCGCGGATCAATATTCGCCATCAACTGACTATGACTTCCGGGCTGGATGATCAGATTGCCGATCCCTATTGCACGCTGGATACCTGTCTGAACTGCCTTGCAGCGCCGGGATCCCGCTGGGCATACCACAACGGGCCTTATACCTTACTTGACCCGGTATTGGAAAAAGCAACAGGGGTAACACTGAACCAATGGTGCAACACCAAGTTGAAAGTTCTTACAGGCATGAACGGCAGTTTTCTGCCTTCCGGCTATGACAATGTCTTTTTCAGCACTGCACGCAGCATGGCGCGTTTTGGGTTGTTGCTGTTGAGTCGCGGAAACTGGGATATCATCCGGGTACTCAGTGATACGGCCTATTTCCGGCAAATGACCAATAGCTCCCAGAGCCTGAATCCGGCCTATGGATATCTTACCTGGCTGAACGGCAAAAAGAGTTACCGCCTGCCCGAATCTCAAGTATTATTCCCCGGACCACTGTTCCCAGACGCCCCTTCAGACGTTTATGCAGCCTTGGGGAAAGACGGTCAGTTTATCAATGTTATCCCTTCACAAAATGCGGTTTGGATTCGCATGGGTAACGCCTCGCAAAGTGTTCCGGTACCATTTCTGCTCAATAACGAGATTTGGAAGCGCATCAATGCGCTCAAATGCTTTGGACAGCAAGCAACCCAACAGGCCCCGTCGCTGTTACGCATTTATCCTAATCCTGCATTCAGCCAAGTGCGCATAGAAAGTCCGGAAGCGGAAACAGAAGTGAGTATTTATGATGTTAGCGGCAAGCGTGTGTACGGGCCAAAGCAATTCAGGCAGACACTGATTACCCTTGACATTTCAGGAATCCCCGCAGGATGCTATTATGCAGAACTTAAAGGTAAACAGGGAGGTTACAGAGGTATGCTATACAAAGTGACCTATTAAAATTAAAAGACGGCATGTCACAAAATCAAAACAGGGTCTAATTCATTGGATGAAATTTGGTTTTCGCATTCCCAACCTCAACAAGCGCATTGCTGCTCGTACTTCATGGAAGCGCTATATACGCCACAATCTGGGTATAAAGGCGCCGCGCGGCATGGGTTGGTTAACCAATCCACGCAGGGCGGCATACAACCGCATATGCAACCGCACCACAAGGGGTTGTTCGCTTGTATTATCTGCCTTGTTATTCCCCCTTTTCTTGCTGCTGCTTTGTCTGATTTAGCCCGAGGTTGCTAATCCGCATTCTTTTTTTCACAAGAATTGTTCATCTTTGGAACATGCTCGAGCGGGGTTATGAAGTGGCAAAAGAGTACGTTTCAGCGCGCCTGAAATCGGAATTGTCCCCTTTGTACCACTATCATGAACTCAATCATACCCTCTATGTGCTTGAGTCTGCGCAGGTTCTGGCCGTTCCCGAAGGGGTCAGCGGCGAAGAACTCACCCTGCTGAAAACAGCTGCATTGTATCACGATACCGGGTTCCTCATCAGCCACATAGAACATGAATCACTTTCTGTGCAGATTGCCCGGAAAGAACTGCCCGGTTTCGGTTTCAACGATGCACAAATCCATCAAATCTGCAGGATGATTATGGCTACACGCATCCCCCAGTCGCCGGAAGACAAACTCAGCCGTATTCTTTGTGATGCCGATTTGTTTTACCTGGGTACAGACCTGTTTGAGCACTTCGCGGAATTGCTATACCTCGAACTTTGCGCCACAGGCGCTATAAACAGCAAGGAAGAATGGATGAAAATTCAGATACGCTTCCTCGGCGCACACCACTATCAAACAGAAACTGCCGCTGCAATGCTTGATGCTGTAAAGAATCAGCACCTGCAGCAACTGGTGAATAACCACTAAAACGGAATCCATGGACCACACGAATAAATTCAATTTCTTATTGAGCGATACCTTATTGTTGCTTACAGGCGTGATGATGGCCTCCGTCGGGTTGAAGGGCTTTCTCGTTCCGAACCACTTCTTCGATGGCGGCGTGACCGGTATCTCTCTGCTGATGCATGAACTGTATCACTGGAACCTGGGTATGACCATCATTCTGTTTAATATTCCGCTCATCCTGATTTCTTATTATACCGTGGGGAAGCGCTTTGCCTTGATGATGCTTCTGAGCGTATTTATTTTCAGCCTTTGCCTTCAGTTCATCCCCAATTTTAGCGTAACCTCTGACAAATTGCTGATTTCAGTATTCGGCGGCGCATTTCTGGGCATTGGTGTGGGCCTTGTTATGCGCGTTGGTGGCGCTCTGGACGGTATTGAAGTACTGGCGCTGGGAACCCTGAAAAGAACCTCTTTTTCTATTGCTGAAATCATCCTGGCCATCAACATCCTCATTTTTACTGTGGCAGCTTTAGTGTTTGGACCGGAAACGGCCATGTATTCCATCCTTACGTATTTCACCGCTACCCGATGCATTGACTATGTGGTAGAAGGTTTGCAGGCTTATACCGGCGTAACCATCATCTCTTCCAAGAGCGAAGAGCTGAAGCATCATCTGGTAAACGGAATGGGCCGCGCCATCACCGTGTACAAAGGAGAGCGAGGTTATCTTCCGGGGAATTTCGAAACCAAACACGAATGCGATATCGTGTTTACCATCATAACGCGTCTGGAGCTTAGAAAACTCAAGAATCTTATCTGGGAAATAGATGCGAATGCCTTTGTTTATGCCAGTTCCATAAGGGAGGCTTCCGGAGGCATCCTCACCAGGAAGTCGGCGCATTAAACTACATTTTTCCATCCCCCTCCCATGGAATCACAGGTACGGCAAGGATATTTTGTCATAGCTGATATATCAGGCTATACCCGATTTGTGGCGTAACACGACCTGGAACATGCCCAGGGTGTGCTGCATGATTTGCTTACGCTCATTATGGAAAAGCTAACCGCACCGTTTCATTTTGTAGAGCTGGAAGGCGATGCGGTTTTTGTATATGCCGGCGAACAGGGTGTGACTGATTCTGAGCATCTGCTGGATATTGTAGAAGCCTGCTACGCCGCCTTCCGTATGCGCGTGGAACAAATGACCCCAAACACTACCTGTACCTGTTCCGCTTGCAAGGCCATGCCCTCGCTTGACCTGAAATGTGTGGCCCACTTCGGGCGATTTGCCTTACAAAAAACACCCACAGGGCAACAACTGGTCGGACCAGATGTAACCCTCACCCATATCCTCCTGAAAAATCATGTCATCGAAAAAACAGGCATTAAATCTTATGCCCTGCTTACTGATGCCTTCCTGCGGAAATCGCCGGCCATGCTGGGAGCCAACATGAGCAGCGAGCCTAAACTGATTCCCTACAACAGTGTGATTGAGCCATTTGGCCCGGTAAAAGCCTGGGTTACGGATATCTCGGTAGCCGTTGAAAGGTACAAGCAGCGTTTCAGGGATAACCTGGATGCAGCTCCGGTGGATATGGAAATTGTAACGCCCATGGACGCGCCGGCAGCCATCGTGTGGAACTATATCTTCGATCCGGTAAAACGTCCTCAGTGGCAGGCAGATGTGCGCTCCGTGCATAACGTAGCCTCCGAAAACGGCCGCACCGATATCGGCTGGGAAGGACATTGCGATCATGGCGCCTATTTCATGAAACATCGTATGGTAGACTGGCGGCCTGTGGAACGCATCACCATGCACAGCAGTGCTACCGGCTGGACTCCGTTGAAACCACCGCCTTGTCAGGTGGATTTTATCTTTGAACAGCAAATGGCAAATACCTGTACCCTCCGGTTTCAGGTGCGAATGCGCCATGCCGGACTCTGGGACCGAATGATCTTCAAACTCTTTCTCCCCTTAATTCGCAAAGAGTGGTCCGCACATTTTAAGAGGCTGAAGATGTTCTCAGCGCAGGAGTTGTTGGATTGCAATTT
Source organism: Flavobacteriales bacterium (assembly GCA_947463095.1). Lineage (GTDB taxonomy): Bacteria > Bacteroidota > Bacteroidia > NS11-12g > UBA955 > REEB481. The sequence goes on from CANHRE010000015.1 coordinate 25,924, forward strand.
TTTTCCCTCTTAAGGAATGTCTGCCGGCCTTCAACCCCGCAAACATAAAACGAATTAATGTAAATCATTTATTGTATAAATTAAAGATTATAAAAGAACTACTGCAATTTTGCACCGCAAAAAAAGCCAATCAACATGCAAAGAATCACGGTAGCAAAAGGAGACGGAATCGGGCCGGAAATCATGGACGCCACGCTGGCCATCTTGTTGGCAGCGGGCGCACAATTTGAAGTTGATGAGATAGAAGTAGGAGAGAAGGTATACTTATCCGGAAATAGCAGTGGCATTTCCAAAGAGTCATGGGATGTCATTAGAAGGAATAAAGTGTTTTTGAAGGCTCCGATTACCACTCCACAGGGCGGAGGTTACAAGAGCCTTAATGTTACCACGCGCAAGTTTCTCGGGCTTTATGCCAACATCAGGCCCTGCTTCAGCATGCATCCTTATGTCAGCACCAAGCATCCCCAGATGGATATTGTGATTGTGCGTGAGAATGAAGAAGACTTATATGCCGGTATTGAACACCAGCAAACCGATGAGGTGGTGCAGTGCCTGAAGTTGATCAGCAGGCCCGGCTGCGAAAAGATTGTCCGCTATGCTTTTGAGTACGCCCATCAGTATGGAAGAAAGAAGGTAACCTGTTTCACCAAAGACAACATCATGAAGCAGACCGATGGCCTATTCCATCAGGTGTTTGATGAGATAGCAATGGAATATCCGGACATTGAAAATGAACATTGGATCATTGATATCGGAGCTGCGAAGATGGCCGATACACCGGAGGCCTTTGATGTAATCGTGATGCCCAACCTGTATGGGGATGTGTTGAGCGACGTGGCCGCGCAGATTGCGGGCTCCGTAGGGCTTGCCGGTTCTGCGAACATTGGCGAAACATGCGCCATGTTTGAGGCCATCCACGGTTCTGCACCCCGCCGCGCCGGGCAGAATATGGCCAATCCTTCAGGTTTGTTGCAGGGCGCCATCCAGATGCTCATCCACATCGGACAGGTCAAGGTGGCTGAAAAGGTGCAGAACGCCTGGCTGAAAACCATCGAAGACGGCATTCATACCTATGACATCTATAAAGAGGGTGTAAGCACTCAAAAAGTGGGCACCAGGGAGTTCGCAGAGGCGGTGATTGCCAACCTCGGACAATCGCCTTCTCGCCTGCAGGCGGTGCATTATTCCGAAGAAAAGCTGATACAACTCCCCAAATACAGCCGCAGAGCGCCGGCAAAGAAAGAACTGCTGGGCGTGGACTTGTTCGTACACTGGCCGGGCAGCAGTCCTGATGCGCTGGCCGACATCATCAAGGGTATAGCGCTTGATGACGTAAAGCTGAGCATGATTACCAACCGCGGCATTAAGGTATATCCTGATGGATTCCCGGAAACCTTCTGTACCGACCACTGGCGCTGCAGGTTCAAGCATGCATCGGAAGGGCTGAACATCGGTAAGGAACATATTGTGCAGCTGTTACAGAATGCCATCAGGGCCAATGTTGATGTGATTAAAACAGAGAACCTGTATGCCTTCGATGGCAAACCAGGATTCAGTCTGGGGCAGGGACAATAAGTCAGAAAATCATAAAGACTATGAAGTTTCAATTGATAGACGGATTGTACAACACACGCGAAGCGTTGGAACTGCTTGGAGATTTGGTGCGGGTAAAGATGGCGTATCTGGAAAACCGCATTCATGCTTCTTTGAGTGAAGAAGACATCAAACTCGTAGAGAACCGAATCAAACAATTGCAGCGGGGGTGGTCGGAACTGCAGGAACAGGTGCGCTCCTCGGGACTGTCCTGCAGACTGGAATCATCGATAGAAATAGCGTGTTAATAGGTTCAGATGGGAACCCCGCTTTGCGGGGTTCCCCATGCTGATTTGCGCTTTGAATGGGCCTGAGATCATATGCTAATCCCCGCAGCATGCAACGATTGAAACAGGCAAACTGCTCTAAAAGACAGAACGAAGTATAGGGGCTAAGGATGATGCATTCAACCCAATTTCAAACAGCTACGTTGCACTATGGCCGATTGATTTTCTCATACTAAGAAACCAACTACGAATGCTAAATCACAGGCCGTTCGAAAAATTGGGGGAATTACACGGACTGCAAACTCGGCTGCTAATTGAAACGATGGTTGCAGAAGTTGGTCTTATCAGCCCCTTGGGGACGTCGAATCAGTTGATTGATTGCTTTCGGAAGTGGTTAAATTTGCAATAATGAGGCAAACAATCCTTGGTTCCGGGGGTGCCATTGGCCTAGAACTGGCCAAAGCACTAACACCATATACACGCAACATCCGGCTGGTAAGCCGCAAACCTGAGCGCGTGAATCCGGATGATGAATTGTTTCCGGCAGACCTCACCCGCAGGGAAGAGGTATTTAATGCCGTAGCCGGCAGCGACATTGTTTATGTGACCATCGGCTTTCCATATAAAGCACGTGTATGGAAGGAATTGTGGCCAGATTTTATGGCCAATGTAATCGACGCCTGTTTGGAGTATAGGGCAAAACTGGTGTTCTTCGATAATGTATATGCCATAGGTGGTGATCATGTAAAGCATATCACAGAGGAATCACCCATCAGTCCCAGCAGCAGGAAGGGTGAAATTAGGGCGAAGGTGGATACGCTGATCCTGGATTCCATAGAACAGCGCGGGCTTAATGCCATTATTGCCCGGGCTCCTGATTTTTTGAGCGAAGTGAAGCAAAACAGTATGGGCATGATCCTGATTTACGATAATCTGAAAAAGGGTAAAAAGGCCCAGTGGCTCTGCGATGCAAAGAAAATACACAGTATGGGATATGCACCTGAACTTGCCAAAGGAACAGCCATGCTGGGCAATACTCCGGATGCCTTTAATCAAATCTGGAATCTACCTGCTGATTCAGAGAAAATTACCGGAGAAGGCTGGATAAAACTCTTTGCGGAAGCCATGAACCGACCGGCTAATTATCAGGTATTACCCAATTTCCTCCTGAAATGTTTGGGCCTTTTTATTCCGATTATGAGGGAGCTTCCGGAAATGAACTATCAATTTAACCGCGATTATTATTTCGATAGCTCGAAGTTCAACAGGCGGTTCAATTACAGCCCTATTAGCAACGAGGAAGCCGTTAAGCAGGTTGTTGCCCGGCTGAATAAGTAGTAAATAACAGCAAGCGGGCTGCGCTTCTGCTTTAAATAAAACATGAATATCCGGTTTGCATGCACAGCGGAAGTTTGGCAGCATGCCGGCACAGGAAGTTGGCATTTTGTGTCCATGCCGGAAGAAATGGCCCGTGAAATCAGGGAACACTCGGCATGGCTCCAGGAGGGTTGGGGCAGAATCAAGGTAAGGGCAGAAATCGGATCATTTGCTTGGGATACGGCCATTTGGTATGATACAATAAAGCAAACCTACTTGATTCCACTCAAGGCAGAAATCAGAAAACGACTGGGGATAGAGGTCGGAATGAAGCTGTCGGTAATCTTATTGCTGTAGAATTCGGAGTCCTGTAGATTTCTTATGCTGTTCCACTCCTAATTACTTATTGTTGCAACCAATCTTTTAAGCCTTCAGGCTTTAAAAGAATAACCACAAAAACATGAACAGAATTCTTGTTATACTAACCATAGATACGGATACTCTTCCGCCCGATTTTCCCGAAATACTGCAACGTGAACGTGAAGTGGTGGCCCAATGGAAAAAGGAGGGCATTCTGGAACAATTGTTTTTACGACCCACCAGGAACGGTGCAGTGCTCCTCTTCAAGGATATAGACGAGCAACAGGCAACGGAACTGATGACCACCCTGCCTTTCTACCCTTTGAGGAAATCTATAGAGATACTGCCGCTGATTAAGGATCAGGAGATTTAAAAGCACTAGAAAAAGGGCCAACGAAATCATCGAAGGGCCTTTTTTATGGCTATTCATCTTTTAGGTATGTGCCCCTTATCCTTTATGGTGGGTTCTCTTATAGTGCGTGCCCCCCACCGAGTTGGGTAAGCAAGGAGTCGTAAGGGAGGTCCTGGAACCATGAATAGCCCTTGAGCTGCGCAATGTGTTTTTTGGGGATTACCCCTTTATGCCTCATGCGAATCCAACGGCATTTCATACTTGTATGCGAGTGATGATGGTAATCGCAGGCAGGATTTAACTAAAAGGTTTACCGTAATGTGTTTGGTGTAAACAAAATTATCGTGTCCATTATGGAGGCATTAAAAATAAGATGATACACGTATATACACTTTATCGCGGAAGGTCATATCCGCTGAGTTATTGTTCATCTAAGATGCTGTTTTGAGTTCATGATTTTATGAAAACAATCGCTTTTTCCATGGTTTCCCAAAGCGCAGGAATGAATTAGGGTTGATGTAAATCTATGCTTAACTTTTGTCAAGCTGTCAGCAACAACCCGAACCCGGAGTGCATGATTTGGTGGTTGCAGACAAGCCATTCAAGGTAGATGTTGTAGCAGGGATTCCGCAAGCATCTTTAGCAAGGCAATCCGTTTGTTTAGGTACCATTTGAAAGCGCCCATTGATGAATGCAAGGCCATATTTTTCAATGGTTCTGCCTTGGAATTCAATTTCTATATCTGCATCTTCCAGGGAAAGTTTTTGTTCCGATAACTCTATGATTGACTTTAATTTCTCCGCGCTGAGCCTGTGGTCATAGTCCGTGGCTGTGAACAATTGAAAGTTAATGACCCTCTCAGCACGTATTGTTCCTCCACAATCTATAAAATTCTTGTGAATAACACCGACTTCTGTAACATGAAAATGTTCCGGAACCGACTGGCCGTCAGGCAGTACAAATTCTACCCTGGAAAGGTAGTTGAGGGCTGTTTTAATTTCTGACAACTTCATTTTTCTATTTTTTAGGGTTTATTAAAATATTGCGATTGTTGGAGTATATGATTTCAGCAACAATGGCTGCCGGTTTCATCAGTTACTAGATTTAGTATCTTATTGAACTGCCGCCTGATTTCAGCCCAACGACTGGGGTTGATGCAATAACTCACTTTAGCACCATCTATGGAACCTTGAATGATTCCAATATCCTTCAATTCTCTGAGATGTTGGCTGATGGTTGCCTGAGCCAGGCCAAGTTCTTGTACCAAATCTCCGTTGATACAGGCATTGGTTTTGATCAGGTGTTGCATGATGGCAATACGGGCTGGGTGTGCGAAAGCCTTTGCTGCCAGCGCCAGATTATTCTGTTCCTCGGAGAATAGGTTAGTTTTGGTCACACCCATGGGTTGCTCGTTGTCTTATTGCAATATTACGATAATTTAGGTGGTTTTCAAAACGGTTATTCTGTTGATGACCTGATTTTGAATGCTACTCTGAAAAAGGGCTTTGAGGAATAATAATACCGAGTATTGTCGGTGGGTTTAATTTTAGCATGTACAGATCAGCCGCCGTGCAGTGGTAATCAATCACATCAAAACAAGGAAAGGATATAAGCCTGGTTTTGGAATTACCCCTTTGTGCTGCGCAGTCGGGGTGAACCCTTGCGGGGGAGGCAACAAAGCCAAAAGAAAGCTTGCCGACTTGGGTCTTTTCAGGGATTACCCTTTGTGCTGCGCACTCCGGGTGCTCCCTTGCGGGGGAGGCAACAAAGCCAAAAGAAAGCTTGCCGACTTGGGTCTTTTCATGGGATTACCCCTTCGTGCTGCGCACTCCGGGTGCTCCCTTGCGGGGGAGGCAACAAAGCCAACAGAAAGCTTGCCGACTGCGTCGGCTTATTTTTTTATTGGCCGTTTCTTCGCTCAGGCAAGCCTGGCTTGAAGGCCAATAAAAAACCCCGCTTTGCGGGGCTTTCTTTTGGCTTTGGCGGAGAGAGAGGGATTCGAACCCCCGGAGGTTTAACCCTCAACGGTTTTCAAGACCGCCGCATTCGACCGCTCTGCCATCTCTCCGTGTATTCAGACGCTGCGGTAGCGTTTGGGAGTGCAAAGGTAATTTCTTTTTATCCTTATGACCAAGCGGCAATTGGATTGTTTTTTAACCCATCATTTTACGTATCACAACCTTTTGCAGTTCACGCCAAAGTATGAGTCTGGTGATGCTTACCGACCAGGGCTCGTCGGCCAGCGCAGCCTCTCGGACTTTCTGTTCCTGAACATCAATGCGGTACAGCAGTTCCTGCAACCTCGCGCTGCGCCGGTCAAGCGCACTGGCTATAATGGGCTCCACCTGTGCAAACAATTCATCAAAGGCCATCGAAGCATCTCCCGAAAACGAAATGTCGAAACCATACATGGCGAAATCCTTTTGAACCTGCTCAGCACAGGCTTTTATATATTCGGCTTTGTCGAACCAGGGTTTTAAATCCTGTTCGCATAGTTTTGGCAACGGCTGTGACATGTTACGTCTGTTAGAGTCGTGAAACTAAGGCTTTTTTCAAGCCCAGCGGCATCCCCCGTAAACTGCGCATCGAGTTTAATGGCGTTACGAAGGCTGTTCTGTAAACTTAAGGCGGGTGCGGCTTGCAAGGCTGATACTTTTGAATGATGGTATGCCGCTTTCTGTCCCTGTTTTGCCTGTCTGCAACCATGCTCATGGAACACCAGGCCAGGGCACAGGATGATTCAATGGCCCGCGAAATCATTCATAAAGCAGAGGAAAAGATGCGCGGTAAAACCTCAGAAGCAGCCATTACCATCCGCATAGTCAGGCCAAAATGGACCAGGGAAATGAAGGCGAAAACCTGGTCCAAGGGCAAGAACAACGCGGTTATCCTCATCACCAGCCCGGCAAAGGAAAACGGCATTGTGTATTTGCGTCGCGAAAAAGAAGTGTGGAACTGGGTTCCTTCTATTGAACGTGTGGTCAAGCTTCCGCCTTCCATGATGAGCCAAAGCTGGATGGGAACCGATTTTACCAATGATGATCTGGTTAAAGAAGCATCTGCCGAGGATGATTATACGCACCGCCTGCTGGGCCAGGATTCCCTGGCTAACAGGGCTTGCTACCGCATTGAGCTAAAGCCGCTTCCTGATAAAGCTGTGGTTTGGGGAAAGGTGCTGGTTTGGGTTGATGTTCAATGGTATGTGCAACTCAGGGCGGAATTTTATGATGAAGAAGACCATCTGGTGAACACAATGAGTGCATCGGATCTGAAGTGGATGGGAGGGAGGATGCTGGCTTCTGTGATGGAAATGGTTCCTTCTGATAAGCCTGGAAATAAAACCATGTTGATATATGATTCTATAACCTTCGACCATGAAATTACCGACCGGTTTTTCACCCCGGAAAACATACGCAACATCCGCTAAGTACCTCTAGCCGCTATGTTGCTGATCAGAATGGCGTGGTTAAACCTGTGGAGAAACCGCCGCAGAACACTCATTGCCGGGGGATCCGTGTTTTTTGCAGTCATCCTGGCCATCGTGATGCGCTCGGCTACGCTGGGTATTTACGATAACCTCATCCACAACTTCGTAACGTATTCCAGCGGTTATATAGAGGTGCATCAAAAGGGGTTTCATGAAGATGCTTCGGTAGATTTATCTATGGAAGTACATTCGGAATTGCTGCTACAGTTGCGGAAACAGCCCGGCGTTACAGCTGTTCAGCCGCGCATACAGTCGTTCGTACTTGCCTCGGGCAGCGGTCAGGCTAAAGGGGCGTTGTTTATGGGTGTAATTCCTTCTCTCGAAAAAAAATACACCCACCTTGACCGCAAACTTTGCGCAGGAACCTATCCCGAAAGCGATTCGGAACGGGTGGCCTTGTTGGGGGTGGATTTAGCCTCGAGGTTAAAGCTAAAAGTAGGCGATACGCTGGTTGTCATCGGTCAGGGCTACAGAGCCTCAACGGCTGCGGGTAAATACCGCGTCTGCGGATTGCTGCAGCTGGGAAGTCCGGAGTTGAACCAGCGCATTGTCTACCTGCCCCTGTGCCACGCGCAAGCCTTGCTGAGCACGCCAGATATGGTAACCTCACTAGCGGTGCAGATATCCGGCCCTGCGCAGCTCGAACCGGTGGCCCGCAGGCTGCGCACACTGCTCGATACTGCGCAACTGGAGCTGATGACCTGGAAAGAGTTGTACCCGGAGCTGGATCAGTTTATTACCGCAGACTCGGGCGGCCATATCATCATGAGCGGCGTATTGTATTTGATCATCTCCTTTGGCCTGCTGGGTACCTTGCTGATGATGGCCCGTGAACGAACACATGAGTTCGGGATTATTATAGCCCTCGGCTTAAGGAAGGAGAACATAGCCATCATGCTGCTGTGTGAGTCTTTGTTCATATCGCTGATGGGCGGCGCTGCCGGTATTACCTCAGGCTGGCTTCTGGTGCGCTGGTTTCATGCCAATCCCATCCCCATCACCGGCAAGCTGAAAGGGATGTACCTCAGCTATGGCATCGAACCAGTCATTGCCGTAAGCAACCGTCCCGACGTATTTTATGTGCAGGCCATCGTGGTACTATTGATTTCCTTGATGTTGGTAATTGTTCCTATAGTCAGGGTGCTTCAACTGGAGCCGGTAAAAGCCTTAAACAGCTAAGCAATGATTCTATCCATCGCCTGGCGCAACATCTGGAGAAATAAAACACGGTCATTGCTGGTGGCAGGGTCTATCGCTCTTGGACTCTGGGCCGGAGCCTTTGTTATGTCATTCGCCTGGGGATTATATCAAAACAACATCCATGATGTTATCTATCGGCAGTATTCCCATCTGCAGGTTCACCATACTTCCTTCGGGCCAGACATGGATCCGGCGGCCCTGCTGGAGGACAATCCGCACTGGCAGACGTTCCGGATGCAACCTGAAGTGCGCAGCGCCACCACCAGGCTGATGGTGGGCGGCATGGTTCGTTCAGGAACCGGGGCAGGTGCCTGTGTATTGCTGGGTGTTGTTCCCTTTGAAGAAGCAAAGCAAACCGAACTGAAAAGTATGCTCATTCAGGGCCGTTATTTCCCAAAGGTCAAGTCGCCGCAGGTGCTGATTGGTGAAAAACTGGCCCATAAGCTGAAGGTGAAACTGCAACAGAAAATAGTGGTGTCCTTCAGCGATACCGGAGGTAACATCACCGCTTCGGCATTGCGCATCACCGGTATATACCGCTCCAGAAATACAGCCCTGGATGAACGCCTCCTGTTCACAGAAAAGCCAATGCTGGCCGCAATGCTCGGCGTGGACAGCAACAGCTTTCACCAAGCGGTAGTATTGCTTCAGGAGGATTCGAACTTGGAATCCCTGCAGGCCGGTTTATTGCGCGTTTTTCCCGGTACTCTGGTGCAAAACTGGAAACAGTTGTCGCCGGAAACGGACCTGATTATCAGCTCCTTCGACCTGTACATGTACATCGTTATTGGGATCATCCTGCTGGCGCTCAGTTTTGGCATTGTGAATACCATGCTTATGGCCGTGCTGGAGCGTGTGCGTGAAATTGGTGTGTTGCAATCTGTGGGCATGAACAAGAGGCGGATTTTCCTGATGATTATGCTGGAAACAGTTTATTTGTCGCTGTTGGGAAGTCCTGTGGGCCTTTTTTTCGCATGGCTGAGCATCTATTATACAGGCATTTACGGTATTGATTTATCCAAATTCAGCGAAGGCTTTACCCAATACGGATTTAGTGCAGTGGTGCATCCGGTGCTGGACACATCCAGGTATTACATCATTGGGTTGATGTCCATCATCACAGCCATTCTTGCATCGGCCTATCCCGCCTTCCGGGCCCTGCAGCTGAAACCGGTAGATGCCGTGCGTAAAATATGAAGGTCTTGATGATATGGAAACAACTGAAGCAGGAACACAGGCAGCAACCGTTATAGATGCTCACGAGTTGAGCAAAATATACAATGGCCGGCAGGTTCCGGTGAAGGCCATTGACGGGGTTCATTTGCATATTGAAGAAGGCGAATTCACTGCCATCGTAGGCCCTTCGGGTTCTGGTAAAAGCACTCTGCTGCACCTGATAGGCGGACTCGATGTACCCAGCTCCGGAAATGTGGTGCTTGCCGGAACGGAAATAACGAAACTGAGTGAAAACAAACTGATTGACTTCCGATTGCATCATATAGGCTTCGTTTTTCAGGCCTACAATCTGGTTCCAGTGCTTACGGCCCGGGAGAATATCGGTTTTGTCATGCAGCTGCAAGGCATTGCCAAAGATGTTCGCGAAAAACGGGTACAGGAGCTCCTGGCCCAGGTGGGGTTGACAGATAAGGCCGATTGCAAGCCGGCTAAGCTGAGCGGCGGTCAGCAGCAACGGGTTGCCGTGGCGAGGGCACTGGCATCAAGGCCGCGTATCGTTTTAGCCGATGAGCCAACGGCCAACCTGGACAGCGTGAATGCGGGAAACCTGCTCGACCTGATGGCCCGATTGAACCGCGAGGAGCACATCACTTTTCTGTTCAGTACGCATGATCCCAGGGTGATTGAAAAAGCACGCAGGGTAATCACCCTGGTGGATGGAAGGGTGGTTTCAGATCAACACCATGCCTGATGTGGCTGTCGCTATTATTGATGTTCACAGGTTCAGGCACTTCGGCTCTATCACAAGCGCCTGATTCCTTGCCGCGAAAGCCTGTTATCAGGGGCTACGTGAAGGCCTTGAACCAAACAGATTTTATCCGGAACCTCAGCCAGGCTAAATACTCCGGAATGCTGCATGCCCGCCTGAACAGTTCCTGGGAGCCCTGCACACAGCTGAAACTTCGCCTGGACCTGCGCCAGCGCCTGTTCTTCGGAAACTTGCCACGCATGCCCGGGTTTAGCGCCCTGATCCAGCAGGACGATGGGCTGCTGTCCTTGTCGCATACCTCAAACCTCGGAAGCGACATCCTTTGGCATTCTATGGTTGACCGGGCCTGGGTGGCCTATCGCCGTGGTGCCTTGGAGCTGATTGCAGGCAGGCAGCGCATTAACTGGGGTATCAATATGGTTTGGAATCCTAATGATGTATTTAACACGTTTAATTTCTTCGACTTTGATTATGAGGAAAGGCCTGGCTGCGATGGGGTTAGGCTGATTTATACCATGCCACATCAAGGAGCGCTGGAACTTGCGGGTGTGGCCGGCAGGGGGGCAAACAACCGAAAAGTGGCTATGCTGTGGCGTTCAGAAATAGGCAGTTATGATGTACAGCTGCTGGGCGGTTATTACGACAGCCTGTGGTTTGCAGGTGTGGGCTGGGCAGGAAACCTAAGGGGTGCAGGTTTCAAGGGAGAAGCTAATGCGTACAGTCAGGTGCATGGAACAAATTTCTCTCGGTACATAATTCTTACTTCGGCAACGTTGGATTATACCTTTCGCAGGGGCTGGTATGGCATGGGATCTTACCTGTACAACAGTAGGGGGCGAAATTCCCTCACCGGTTTCGGCGCGCTGAGTTATCAGAAGCTAAGTCCCTTGAACCTCATGCCTTTGAAACACCAGTTTGCCCTTCAGGCAGCCAAACAGTTCAGTCCGGTGGTACAGGCTTCCCTTAGTGCCATTTACGGTTGGCAGGAACACCTGAGCATTTTCGTGCCCTCGGTTCATTACTGGGCCGCGCAGAACTGGGAATGTACGCTACTTGCGCAAAGCCTATTTGCGCGCACAGCAGGTGTATATCAGTCGCTGGGACAGAATATATTTCTAAGGCTCAGATTCAGTTTCTGAGCCTTAGAAACGCTACCGTTGCCTTAGATGGTTCCGGCAAGGGCCTTGTTGGATGAGCGCTTACGTTCGTTTTCGTCGAGCAGGATTTTACGCAGGCGAATGTTCTGTGGTGTTACTTCCACATATTCATCCTCTTCGATGTACTCCATGGCCTCTTCCAATGAAAACTGAATCGGGGGAGCCAAAACCGCATTGTCATCCTTGCCGGCTGCGCGGAAGTTGGTCAGCTGCTTGGCAGCAACCACGTTCACCACCAAGTCACCAGGCTTGATTTGTTCACCGATAATCTGACCGGTATAAACCTCTTCACCCGGGTGGATGAAGAATTGACCGCGGTCTTTCAGCTTATCCATGCTGTAGGCTGTGGAGGCGCCTTTTTCCTTGCTGATCAACACCCCGTTGATGCGGCCGGGCATGGCACCTTTCCAGGCAGCATATTCCTTGAAGCGATGCGCCATGATGGCTTCGCCCTGTGTGGCTGTAAGCATTTGGTTTCGCAAGCCAATCAATCCGCGTGATGGAATATCAAATTCCAGGCGCACAAAATCGCCTTTGGGCATCATGCTCAGCATTTCACCTTTGCGCTGGCTCACGGCTTCAATCACCTTGCCACTGTGGTGTTCGGGAACATCTACAGTAAGAATTTCTATAGGTTCGTGGTTTTCGCCGTTGATTTCTTTTACAAGAACCCTGGGCTGGCCCAGCTGTAACTCGTAGCCTTCGCGGCGCATGGTTTCTACCAGAATACCCAGGTGCAGGATGCCCCTTCCGAATACCATAAAGGAATCGGCGCTGTCGGTAGGCTTCAAGCGCATGGCGAGGTTTTTCTCAGTTTCTTTTTCCAGACGGTCGCGCAGATGGCGGCTGGTTACAAATTTTCCTTCCTTTCCGAAAAACGGGGAGTTATTGATGGTAAACACCATGCTCATGGTGGGTTCATCAATGTTGATGGGCGGCATGGCCTGAGGTTGTTCCGGATCGGAAACGGTATCGCCGATTTCAAACTGTTCCAAGCCGGTAATGGCGCAGATATCACCTGCATTCACTTCTGTAACCTTGCGGCGTCCTAGGCCTTCAAAGGTAAACAGCTCGCGGATGCGGTGTTTCTGGATGGTTCCGTCGCGCTTGATCAGGCTCACGGGCATATTTTCCTTCAGCGTGCCCTGGTGCACCCTGCCAATGGCAATACGGCCAGTGTAGCTGCTGTAGTCCAGGCTGGTAATTTGCGCCTGAGGTACACCTTCGCGGACGGTCGGAGCGGGGATTTCTTTCAGAATGGTGTCCAGCAGGTAACTTACATCGGGTGTGGGGTGCTTCCAGTCAGGACCGTACCAACCCAATTTTCCGCTGCCATAGATGGTAGGGAAATCAAGTTGCTCTTCGTTGGCGCCCAGGTTGAAAAACAAATCGAATACATCGTCATGGGTTTTATCGGGGTCGCAGTTGGGTTTGTCAACCTTGTTGATTACCAAAACCGCTTTCTTTCCCAGCTGCAGTGCCTTTTGAAGCACGAATCGGGTTTGGGGCATGGGGCCCTCAAATGCGTCAACCAGCAGCAGAACGCCGTCGGCCATGTTCAGTACACGCTCCACTTCACCGCCGAAGTCGGCGTGTCCTGGAGTGTCAATGATGTTGATTTTATGTCCTTTCCATTCAATACTCACGTTTTTAGCCAGGATGGTGATGCCGCGTTCGCGCTCCAGGTCGTTGTTGTCCAGGATGAGTTCTCCTGCTTCCTGGTTGTCGCGGAATATGCGGGAATGCAGCAGCATTTTGTCCACCAGCGTGGTTTTTCCGTGGTCAACGTGGGCAATGATGGCGATGTTTCTTAGGTTCATTCGATGCTCAAAAAGTCCGCGAAATTAGTGTATTTCAGCGGTATTTCCCAATGAAGCCAGTATTGTTTTTTTGTTAAGTGCTGCGCAGCCTGCTTTTCGTATCTTTGCCATACGCTCTTGAAATTCGACGATTTTCCCTTTACCGATGAACTGCTTGATGGCCTCGATGCCATGGGCTTTGAACAGGCTACCCCCATCCAGGAACAAGCCATCCCAATCATCCTTGACGGCCGCGACCTGATCGGTTGCGCCCAAACAGGCACAGGCAAAACGGCGGCATTTCTGCTTCCGGTGCTGGATGACCTGGTGCTGGAACCCGCCGACCACATCACCACCCTGATCCTGGTTCCCACCCGCGAACTGGCCCTGCAAATAGACCAAGCCCTGCAAGGCTTCTCCTATTATACGCCGGTAAGTTCGCTGCCCATTTATGGCGGTACCGATGGAATGGCCTTTGAACGTGAAAAGAAGGCGCTGATACAGGGTGCCAACGTAATTATCGCAACCCCGGGAAGGCTGCTTGCCCATATGAACATGGGCTATGTGAACTTTAAAAACCTGAGACACCTGATCCTGGATGAAGCCGACCGCATGCTGCACATGGGCTTCATCTTCGATATTCAAAAAATCGTTTCCTACCTGCCCACAGAACGGCAAACGTTGATGTTTTCCGCTACCATGTCGTCAAAAATACGCGACCTGGCCAGAAAGCTGCTCCGCAATCCAGAAGAAATTAGCCTGGCTGTTTCCAAGCCTGCAGAACGGGTGAAGCAGCTGGTTTACTTTGTGGAAGACAGCAGTAAGAATGCCCTGATACGTTCCATAGTGCAGGGGAAGAAAGAAACCAGTACCATCATCTTTGCCGGTACCAAACAGAAGGTGAAGGACCTGGAGCGGGAATTGCATCGCTCCGGATTGCCGGTGGCCTGCATCCACTCAGATTTGGAGCAGTTGCAGCGGGAAGAAGTGCTCCGTGGTTTCCGCAGCAAACGGGTTCCAATTCTGGTTGCCACTGATATCCTGAGCCGGGGTATTGATATTGATGATATTGGTATGGTGATCAACTACGATGTGCCGCGCGACGGCGAAGATTATGTGCACCGCATAGGCCGAACTGCACGCGCCGAATCAGAAGGAGAGGCCATCACCTTGGTCAATACCCACGACCGCAAGAAAATGCAGCGTATTGAACAACTTATTCAGTCTGAAATTCCCGTTGCTTCCCTGCCTGAAGGCATCAGTGCCGGCGTGAGCAAACCCGATTCACGGCAGGCAGATACCAGAGGCAGGCGAGGTGCC
>CANHRE010000016.1 GCA_947463095.1 Flavobacteriales bacterium
AAATCGGCACTGTCTTTTACCACGAGGTTATAGCTTGCCGAGGAGAGCAGTTTCAGGGTATAAATGGTATCTCTGCTGAAGCTACCTCCCAGACTGATGCCATAGCGGCTGCCCGACAGGCCTCTGATGATTACCCGGGTTTCCAGGCCCTGGCAAATGGAGTCTGCATGTTCTACCGTAATAACACGCCCCCCACATCCCGGTGTAGTAGCTTTCAGCATGGTATCTGAAGTTGTGCAGGGCGAGGCGTTCAGGGTTCTGAAATAAAAACGATAATCGGAAGCCGGCTTGAGCCCTGTGAAAACGTGGGCCGTGTCGGTATCGGCACGTTTCCAGGTTTTCCCGGAATCAGCGCTGATCTCCACTTTTACCGAACCCGGTAAGGCTGCCCAAACAAAGCCAAGCCTGTCAGATTTTTGAAGCTTTACCTTAGGCGCAGGCGGCTGGATACGCTGCCGCACAAACAAGATACGTTCCGAGGACCATGGGCCTGCACAACCATTGACCGACTTCGCCCGGGCGGTGTAGCGTGCGCCGTTCAAAGGCCTGGCATCAGTGTACTTGTTACTTTTTTGCACCGCAAGCAAGGTTCCGTTTCTGTAAAATATAAAGGAATCCGCAGCGCTGGCTGAAGCCGTCAGGGTGAGTGCCTGGTCGGAACACAATGAATCAACAGATAGAGTTAAGCTGGTTTGCGACACCGGATGCCATTGCACCTTCACAGGTTGTGAAATAGCGATGCATGAATTTGTCGCCGTAACCCTGACAGTGTAGCTTCCACTGTCCTTAACAAATGCGGAAATACCGGCCCTGTTCAGTCCCGGCCAGAAATAAGTTGCTCCTGATACAGTGTTGGCTGTAAGCCTCAGGCTGTCACCAGGACAGATGCTCACCGTATTGGGGCCGCCAATGACGGCAGAAGGCGATTGCAGCACTGTGATACGCACAGTATCGGGTTTACTTGTACCCTTACTGTTTTTCACGGTCAGAATTCCCAGCTTGACGCCTGTGGATGTATAGGATACTTGAGGGTTTTGTGTTGTTGAACTTATGGGATTGCCCGTTGGAAAAGACCAGGAATAAGCATTGGGGCTATTGGTTCCTGTGCCTTTGTACTGAACTTTATAACCCGTGCAGGAAGTACTCACATCTGCTGCAGCGGTGGCCACCGGCAGGAGGCTGCTTGGTGCCAGGGTGAAGTTCTTGGTGTAGATGCTATCGCCGTTGGACTGACCATTGTTGTTGGCCGCATTCAGGGAAACGTAGAACTTCAGGTTTCCGAGGTTGGCGGAAGGAGCCTTCCAGCTGAAACTCCAGGAAACGCTATCAGAAACCACAGGACTGGATCCCGTTGAGGTATGCTGAATATACTCACGGGTTTTACCCGATACAGTGGTAGTCACACGCTGTACCCTGGTATTTGTTGCGGTGAAGGTTCCTGCCGGATCATTGGCCGAGGTTAGACAAGTTATCTGAAAACCATACCTCGCCCTTCCCGATTCGCGATATGTAACTGTAATCGTATAAGTTGAATCAGGGATGTAACCGTTACCGGTGAAGCCCCCCAAAAATTTAATTTTACCCCACTTTGTTCCGGCTGTAACCAGCGTTCCCGTGTGACAACCGGATGTATTACAAGTATTTTCGCCAGGTGCACCGCTGTAACCTCCACCCGGCCCATTGGCATTGGTAAAGGCTTGATATGACAATACGCAGACCATTACCGGCACTGCCAGAAGGAATAGTTTTTTATTCATGATGTAATTTATCTAAAAAAACACTTGGAAGTGCTTATATAGGAAACATCTGCATGATTAAAATTGTTCTGCACAAGTAACCTGTCCCCGGGTTTTACACTTTCTTTTGCAGCGCAGGCATGACCCGGAAAGCCCAAGGTTTCATCATTCGTAAATTACCCTATGGCGATAACAGCGCCATCCTGAAAGTATTCACTTCGGAGGAGGGCCTAATGACCTTTATGGTCCATGGGATGCAGCGAAAGAAAGGCAGCAATGCACCGCTCAGTCAGCTGATGAATTATGTGGAACTGGTATATTATCCCTCGGCCAGTTCTGATATAAATAAGGTGAAGGAACTTCAGCCTGTATCGGGCCATGCAGGGTTACTGCAACACCCTGTGAAGATACAGGTGCTGCTGTTCTGCGCAGAGCTCTTGCATTATGTGCTCCAGGAAAAAGCTCCAGACCCGGAACTATTTCGATTAATAGAACACTTTTTCCATTCGCTGAGTAAGGAAGATGTGTACGTACATCACCCCTTATGGTTTCTATTGAAGTTGTTGAAAATCCAAGGTGTTGAGCCGCACCTTTATATCCAGGAACATTTGCTGGGATTCAGTCCAGAAACCGGCTCCATGGTTGCAAAAGATTCACTGATACGCACAGAAACCTATTTACCTATGGAAGGCTGTCTTTTGGCGATAGAACTTCTGCAAGCAACGCTGGACGAGTTAGCTAAGCTGCAATCAACTGCGTCATTGCGCCATGAAACCATGGACCGGTTGGTTGTGTTCTGCGAACTTCATTTGCTTCAGGGCAAGAAGCTGCGCAGTGTTGACATCATCCGGGAAGTGCTCAGGAGCTAAGCGTCTGATTCAGGAACGCCAGCGCCTGGTCAACCATGTTGGCCGACCCTATGAACAAGGGAACACGCTGATGTAATTCAGCCGGTTGAACATCCATCACCCGTTGGCTGCCTGTTGATGCCTTTCCCCCTGCCTGTTCTACAATAAATGCCATGGCATTGCATTCATAAACCAGGCGCAGTTTCCCATTTGGCGCTTTGGAGGTAGGCGGATAGATGAAGATTCCGCCCTTCAATAAATTGCGGTGAAAATCGGCAATCAGGCTGCCAATATACCGCGCACCATAAGGCCTGTTGCTGGCTTTATCGCTTTCTTTACAATAATTGATGTAGGCCTTAACGCCTTCAGGAAAATCTGTGTAATTGCCTTCATTCACAGAAAATATCTTCCCTTGCTCGGGGATTCGGATAGCTGCATGAGAAAGACAAAATTCCTGAATGCCGTCATCAAGGGTAAAACCATTCACGCCAACACCGGTAGTATAGACCAGCATGGTTGAGCTACCGTATATAAAATATCCGGATGCTACCTGGTTTTTCCCCAGTTGAAGGCAGTCTTCTAATACCGGCGTTTTGCTGCTGTCGTTGCGCCGATATACCGAAAAGATGGTACCAATACTCGCGTTCACATCAATATTGCTGCTGCCATCCAATGGATCTATGGCCACAATATATTTTTGATCAGCAGCATTTGGAATCCATGTTACATCATCATCTTCTTCGCTCACTACTGCGCATACTTCACCACACCGGGCCAATGCATTGATGAACACTTCGTTGGCAATAACATCCAGCTTTTTTTGTTCTTCACCCTGGATATTGCTGGTGCCATTATTCCCGAGAATATCTACCAGACCTGCTTTGCGTACATCGCGATTGACAATTTTTGCAGCCAACTCAAGGGCTCTGAAAATTTTACTCAATGACCCTTTCGCATCTTTATATAATGCTTGCTGGTCCACGATAAATTGCTCAAGGGTGGTAATGCCGGAATGTTTCATTTGGGATCGATGAAGGTTTATTTTGCAGCTGCAAAGGTACAAAACCCTAATCTTGATGAAGATATTCAAATTTGGAGGGGCTTCAGTGCGCCATGCCGAAGGAATTCGCAACATGGCAGCCATTCTCAGCCGCCACCAAAATGACAACATGCTCACCGTTGTAAGTGCAATGGGGAAAACTACCAATCACCTGGAAGCCTTTACCCATGCCGTGTTTTGTAAAGATTTAGCTGCTGCCAAGCTGCTCGATGAAATCAAGGATGAACATTTCAACATCATCAGTGAGTTATTTACAGACCTGCAGCATCCTGTTTACAGCGACATCGGAAATTATTTTCTTGAGTTGGAATGTTTGATGGAAACCATCAATCCCGCCCAGGAATATGATCATTTGTATGATCAGATAGTCAGCTATGGGGAGTTAATGTCAACCAAAATCATCAGCCATTACCTGCAACTCACCGGTTTCAGGAATCACTGGGTTGATGCACGGAACTTTATTGTAACCGACCAGCTGCATAGGGAGGCGAAGGTATTATGGGAAGAAACACGGAACCTGATGGAACACAGGTTGAAACCACTGGCTTTGAAAAATCCTATCATCACTCAGGGTTTCATTGCACGCGACCAGTTAAACAACACTACCACACTAGGTCGGGAAGGGAGTGATTACTCCGCCGCGCTGTTTGCCTGGGGACTCTATGCCGAGGCTGTTACCATCTGGAAGGATGTAGCCGGCGTGATGAACGCAGACCCCAAGAAGTTCCCTTTCGCTGAAAAATTAGACTGTCTAACCTACAATGATGCCATTGAGCTCGCGTATTATGGTGCTTCAGTCATTCATCCAAAAACCATTCAGCCACTGCAGAGTGCGCAAATCCCCCTCTACGTAAAGTCATTTTTGGATCCGGAAGCACCGGGGACTGAAATCAGCAATCAGGCCAAACCTATTTCCTGTCCCTGTTATATTTTGAAAGAGTCACAATGCCTGGTGCGCATCAAAAGCCCTGACTTCAACTTTATTGCCGAGGAGCATTTAAGCCAAATTTTCTCGTTGATGGCTGCGCACCGGATACGCGCGAACATGATGCAACAAAGCGCCATCAGTTTTTCACTTTGCACAGATGACAACGGCAAGCGCTTTAATACTTTTCTGGATGCTTTAATGGAGCACGGATTTGAAGTTACCGCACAAAGAAATCTAAAGCTCCTCACCGTATACCTTGCTAAAAATGGATTTAGAAAAGAGTCCATCATACAGGATAAAGAAGTGTTGCTCGAGCAGTTGATGGGCGGGACCGCCCAATACGTTTTGGACTAATGCACTGAACTCATTGAGTATTGAGAACACCCTCAGGGGTGTTTTTTTTGGGATTACACCTACATAAAAAAAGCCCCGCATGTGCGGGGCTTTTTTTATAGGCTGAAAACCCTGTTCAGAATTAGTGTTTAACCACTACTTTCTGGGTGGTAGTCTGTCCGTTGTTGCTCAGGCGTACGAGGTAGATACCTTCGCTTGCGCCAGAGAGGTCAACAGTGCTGGTAGCCATACCAGTAGCCGCGTTTCCTACTTCAGCAACTTTAACACCTGTAGCGTTGTAAACTTCAATGCTTACTGGGTTAGCGTTGTTCAACTTGTAGCTGATGCTCAGCTTGCCGTTGGTTGGGTTCGGGAACACATTTACTGCTGCGTCCAGGTTGAATTCATTCACACCGGTTGCCAGGTTCCAGCTGTTCAGGGTGTTCTGGCAATTCGGGGGATATCCTACGAATACTGGGCGAGAAACTACAGCGCTGGTGTTTCCGCTAGGATCAGTTACACGATAGTTAGCGTAATACACACCAGCTTCCCAGCTGTTGATGTTGTGGTTGATCAATACAACCGCGGGCAACAAGGTTGCTGGAGCATAGTAGTTGTCAGTGATTTGCAGACCATCCATCACATTGAAGCCATAGCCAATGCACACATTCACTACTGGAGCAATGATTTGTGGAGCCTTGGTATCGCGAACACGGATATAACGGGTGCGCACTGCGCTGTTACCGCTTGCGTCGGTAGCAGTGTAAGTCTCACTGTACAGACCCAAGGTATAAGGATCTACTGAACCGGTCTTCACCACGCTCACTTGAGATGCGCTGTAGAAGTTATCGGTTACAGTTACAGCCTTGCTGGTATAGGGAGAGTTCACTTCCAGATAAACGGTATCTTCAGTATTCAATACAATCACAGGTGCAATGAAGTCATCCACTTTGTAATTGATTACGGCACCGTTGTTGGTGGCTACGTTACTTGAAGCGTCAACTGAAGTGTAAGTGATAGGATAGGTAGCACGCTGTGTAGTGTTTACCGGACCATTGAAACCAGGAGTTTTGGTGGTAGCGATAATACCTGTGCATGGGTCATCAGAATATACACCGTCAACAAATACGCTGTTGATCTGAACATTGATGGTCATACCGTTGGTGATGGCTACTGCATTCATCATCATCGTAGGCTTCTTGGTATCAACCACGTTCACAGTGCGATTCATGGTGGCAGTGTTGCCCTGAGCATCGCGAACAGTGTAGGTGATAACATAGCTGCCCAACTTGTTGGTGTTTACAGTACCGCTTGCAACGATTGCGCTGGTGAGGTCTTTATTTACCAGATCGAATGCTGTTGCACCCGGATCGGTGAACGTACCACACTGTTCAACACTCATTGGAGAAGTTCCGTTCAACGTAAGAACCGGAGGTGTGCGGTCTTCAACTACAATCACTACGCGGCGCTTAGGAGCTGCTTTGTTACCGGAGGCATCTTCTACGTTGTACACGTAAGTGTAGATACCGGTATTGCACTGATCGAAATCGGTGGTAGTTACAATGCGGCTGGTGATATCGCCTTCAGTAGGATCAATCGCTTTAGCACCTGCGTCTACGTAGGTAGTGGTACCGCAGTTTTTCTCTACACGAACGGTATCAGTACCATTCAGGGTGATCACTGGTGGCAATTGGTCGTTAGCCAGGATGATTCCGTAGTCTTCGAATTCACCTACGATGTTAGCGCCGCAGGGAGTATTGGCATAAGTGCTGTAAGAAACACCTACACGCATACGGGTTTTTCCTTCAAAGCTGTTTTTCAGGAATGGTACATTGAACTTAGCACTGGCGCTGGCAGTAGTAGCTGCAGACTCAGTCAACACTTCTTCGCCGACATCAGTGAAGTCACCGTCAATGTTGAAGTCGATCCAAACCTTGCGGTTCATGGGGTTCACAGTAGTAGTCCTTGCAACTTCAACACCGTATTCAGCGCCGAAGGTGAGGGTAGCAACCTGTGTTTCAGCATAATCGGTGTACTGGTCAACACCTGAAGTGCTGGCATTGTCAATCAGCGATGTTGCGCCTTTGGTAACTTTCACGTTGTTGATTCCCACATCAGCACTTACCAGATTCACTACAGGAGTGCAGTAGTCAAGAACCACTACATATTTATCCTTCACTACAGTGTTCTGTGTAACGGTTTGTGCTGAGCTGTTCCATCCCTTCAGGGTGAAGGTATAAGGACCACCACTGTTGAGTTTCAGCTTCAATATTTTATTGCTGCTGGTTGCGATGCTACCTGAAGTTACAGTATAGGTAGTTGGGAAAATATTCCAGTTGAACTGATTGGCATTATCTGCATCGATGGTGAGCGTGATTTCTTCCGCAATCTTGGGACGACGGTTGCTTGCTGTAAAGTCGAGGATGGTCTTCTTATTAGGAGTGATTACCTCGATAGAGTCACAGTATTGGTCAATACCGGCACAGGAAGAAGCGCCCAGACAAACCTTATATTTTCCATCTGTGAAGAAGGTATGGCTCGCATTTTCAGAAAAATACTGAGTGAGGCTTCCTCCTTCATCAATATCCCACTGGTAGGCCATCAAACCATATTTTCCTGTGGTGGTATTTGCAAAGTCAACCTGTGTTGAGTTGTAGGCCGGTTTGTATTTCACACTCCAAGCAGCTGTAGGAGGCGTTTGTGGACCAAGTTTGCTGATGAATGTGCCTATGAAACCGGAATCCTGACCTGATGCGTTAGACTGGAAGGTGATGTACATCGCCCCAGATTTAGCAGTGAAGGTGGTTTTGAGGGCACCAGCCTGTGAAGCTGAATTGATACCGGAGCCGGGATGCAAAGCTTTTCCTGATTCGTCTGTGCCATCATAAATTTTGATGAAGTCGTTAACGTCAGACAATTTGATTTGGGAAAATTTCAAATTGATTTCAGTAGCGTTACAAGGCTGAATCAGCAGACGGTCAACGAAGTTACTGCGGTTGGTACCGTAGTTGGCATTCGGGCCGGCGTGGTCATAGATACGACCGGTGGAAACCTGTGTGCTCAAGGCACCATTACCCAAAGGATAGTCGCTGGGAGGATTTACCTTGATGTGGGCCTTTTTAACAAATACAGGTGACCATCCGTTGTCGTTATAGGCGGTCAGGGTAACGGTATACGTACCGGGGATGTCCATGAAGAAAATTGGATTCTTCTTGCCATCGGGATCGGCAGGAGGATTCACACGGCTGGTTTCGTCGTAATAAATGGCAGGAACCTGAGTGGAATCATATACTTCCCAATGCCAATCGTAAGGTCCGTATTGGCTCAGGTCAAACAGTTGAACCAGATCGTATTGTTCACAAACGTTCTTGCTGGCAATGAAGTCCGCAACGGGAACAACAGATGGCGCCTTGATGGTGATATTCTTGGAGATACTGTCACGGCCTAAGCAATTCGTGGAGCGCAGTTTTACAGAATACGTGCCGGCTGTAGCAAATGCTTTAGCCCAGTTTGTACCGGTGAAATCGTATCCCGAACCATTATCCGAACCATCCCATTCGTGGCTGATATATCCCTTCTGGTTCTTGTTGATGAAGGACAACCTGGTTTTCACCCAAGTGGTATTGGGATCGGGCAGGAAGAAATCAGCGGCTAATGAAGTTGGCAGACCGAGGTTAATGTCATAGTCTTCTACCTCACCGTAGTTCATGTTTCCGCAACCATTACCTGGGCCCATGGCGTAGAAATAAATCTCGGAACGAACGCGAAGGCGAGTTCTTCCGGGGCTTACGTTGGTGCAGGGAATGGTGAAATTCTTCGAGGTCAGTGAACCAGCGGCATAAGTACCCCAACCATTCGACATATACTCTGCATTGGCAAAGTTACCGTCGCGGTTCAGGTCAATCCAGACGCCGATGTACGCTGCATAACCCCATGAAGAGTTTTGTGCAATGTTGGAGGTGTAGGTACCGCCGGCAGTCAGGTCGAAAGGCTTACCGCTATTCACCACGAAGTTGGTGGTTGAAGAGCCTGCAGTTACTGCAGAGCAGCCGTCATCCGCCTTGTTGTAGATGACTTTGCCGTCCTGAACAAACTGCACCTGCCCGATGGGCGCGTAGTAGTAGTTGGGCGTTCCCACCCAGCAACCCCACTGGTTACCTGCCGCACACCAGGTCTGCGCCGAGGCGCTGGACCCGAATCCCAGCGCAGCAATCAGCGCCGGAATACGCAGCAATTTGATGGTTTGAGTAATTAGTGATCTCATATGGTTTTGTGTGATTTGTTTTTTCTGTTTGGTCTAATTTGGTGGTTCTACACTCGGTATTTAGGCTACAAGTATATGAAGTTTTCCAATAAATGACGCAATGTGTCGAAAAGGTTGCAGCGTTGAACAAAAAAAACTTTGGACCACCCCCTGAAAGACTGGACATAATTATGTACTTAATTTATTGACTATCAAACGTTTAAATACACGTGAAGACTGCTGTTCAGCCGCTCAGAATGATGTTATCCGTAACATGATTCGCAGCAGAAGGCTGACAATTACCTGACAATTCGCCCAATGAGAAAATTAGCGCACCCGCAACCTCATGCCCGGTTGGAGCTGGAAATCCGAAAGTTGGTTTTTCAGGCGCAGTTCGTCCAGGCTGATGCCGAACTTTCGGGCTATGGAAAACGCTGTATCACCGGGCTGTACAACGTAAACCTGGCTATCGCCCTCAGACGCAGCTGCCGGCACTATTGCAGCCACACGAAGTTGTTGCCCGCTTTGCAAGGTCATGGTCTTCAGGTTGTTCCAGGTTTTCAGCGAATCAACGGCAACCAGATATAGTTTTCCTATAGAATACAGGGTTTCACCAGGCATCACAAAGTGAACACCCTTTTTGCTTTCTGTTGCGGCGCCAAGCGGTTCTGTGGCAACCACCCCTGCTGGTTTCAAATTGTAGCGAAGTACCAGCAGTTGTCCTGCTTTAAGTACCGTTTGCTGCGGCAGGCCGTTGATGGCCGCCAGTGTACCCGGATCCATGCCCCAGCGCTTGGCCAGTCCATACATCGTTTCTCCCGACTTAACGCTGTATAACCCTCCGGAGGTATCCTGTTCAGGGCCGGGCGCCCTTACTTCTGAATTACCGGAGAGGGGTTCTGAAAACACCGGCAGTCCTTGGACCGGCTTTTTTCTATTCTGAAGCTGAAGTACTTCACCTTCCTTGGGCAGGGTTCCAGGTTCAAGTCCGTTCAGCTGATACACCCTTTTTAACTTGATGCCGTATTTCTGAGAAACATCGCGGAGGCTTTCACCCTGGTGATAAATGTGCTGCGGAACTGCAGCCTGTCTCTTCTTAGGTTTCAGGTAAACCACTTCTCCTGCGCGCAGGGTATCTCCTTTGTTTAAATCGTTGTACCGGTATATCTGCCATACACCCATCTGATGCGCAGAGGCAATATCACCGGGGGTAGATCCGGCCGGGGCATAAACCGAAGGAATACCGTTTTCAACAACCTTTACCGATTCCTTGGGTTCCAGGTATTCCTCACCCATAATGACCATCGTGTCGTATTTCCCAAGACGGTATTTGGAAATTATTCCATTCAGGATCACTGCGTATTGAGGATTTGTTGCATAACCGGCCGATTTAAGTCCCTGTGACCAGGCCTGATAATTCATGATGTCTAGTGTGAATAGGGTCTTGTATCTTGGACTGCTGCTGAGGAAGAGGCTGTGGTCGCGGTAAGATTCCATGGCATTGGGGTAGGCGCGAAAGCACTCATTGGCCGCGTCATCGTCTTCAATACAGTTGGCACCCTGCCACTCTTTGCGGCACTTTATACCAAAATGGTTGTTGCATTCAGCCGCCAACCTGCTGTTTCCGCAGGAAGATTCCAACAATCCCTGACCCAGCGTTATGGATGCCGGAATTTTGTACAGGCGCATCTCCTGCATGGCTGCGTAGCGAAACTCCTCTATATATTGTTCAGCGGTCTTGCGTTGCCTGGCCTGGCCATCTGCATCCAAAGGCCTCCAGAAAATCAGAAGCAACAACAAAGCGATTGCCGGGTACTTGGACATCATCTTTCTCACGAAGCACAAAAAAATAAAACATCTTTTTGCTTTCTCCGTTCAGATTTGCACAACCTGTGTTTTGAACGCAGGTGTTGAAAGGCTTTTTTTGTAACCATAAAGATGCATCGTCCATTGAAACAATTTCTATCGATACTCACCCTGGCGCTCAGCCTAAGCCTGAACGGGCAAATAATCAAGTACCCGGATTTCACGTACCACCTGAGCAAAAGCACGGTAAAAACGGGAGAAACCATTGAACTGATTCTTACTACCTCAAATATCCCTCCAACTTGGCACCTGTTTAGTGAGGAAACCGATTGTCCACCAGAAGAAGGTCCGGTAGAAGCCAGTCTTGAGTTCACCCCCCATACCAGCTATCAATTGGTAGGTAAGCTCAGCAGCGTTGGCGACCATATGGTGCGCGACGACATTTTTGGCTGCAGCACCGGACAGTTTGAAGGCAAGGCGGAGTTTCGTCAGAAAATTAAAATACTGGCGCCCAATCCTGTGATTCAGCTGCGCTTTCTCGGCCAGATGTGCACCGACGTTACCGGCATGTGCGTACCGGTGAAGTCGCCGATCATCGAAATCAAAAGCCTCAAGGTGGAAGGTACTGCTTTAGAAGCACCGGCTGTGGCACCATCAGGCCCGGCTTCCCTGCCGGATACCCCGGTGATCCATCCGACACCCGCTCTTGCTCCAACAACTGCAGCTGTGGCACCGGCGGGAATTCCCGGCTATCGCGCCTCAGGACCCAACGAAGCCGGCACCTGTAAACCTAAAAGTTTTGGAGGCAGCATCCCTGTGCAAAGTCAGGGTTTAGGGACCCTATTCCTGCTGGCCTTTGTTTCCGGACTCCTGGGCTTGATTACACCGTGTGTGTTTCCCATGATTCCTATGACGGTAAGCTTCTTTATGAAGAAAAAAAGCAGGGCTGTAGCCATCAGGGAAGCCCTCATCTTCGCCTTTTCCATTATTGCTATTTACACCGTGCTGGGCACGTTGGTGGCTTTCGCATTCGGCGCGGAAGCAGGCAATTGGGTTAGCACACACTGGATACCGAACCTGTTTTTCTTTGTGATATTCTTGGTTTTTGCCGCTTCGTTTTTTGGTGCTTTCGAATTGGTGCTACCTGCCGCACTGGTGAATAAAGTGGACAGACAGGCCGACAAGGGCGGAATCCTTGGCCCGGTATTCATGGCCCTGACCATTGCCCTGGTTTCATTTAGCTGCACCGGCCCTATTGTTGGAACGGTGTTGGCACAATCCATCACCGGTAATTTTCTGACTCCTGTGGTGGGCATGCTGGGCTTTTCATTGGCATTTGCCCTCCCCTTCGGACTTTTCGCCCTGTTTCCATCGTGGCTGAGTAGCCTGCCCAAGTCGGGTGGCTGGCTGAACAGTGTAAAAGTGGTACTGGGTTTCCTGGAAGCAGCCTTCGCCCTAAAATTCCTGAGCATAGCGGACCAGACTTACCACTGGCGTCTGTTGGACCGCGAAGTTTATTTGGCACTGTGGATTGCCATCTTCATACTCATGGGATTGTATTTGCTTGGAAAAATCCGCTTTGCGCATGACAGCGAGGTTGGGCATTTGGGTATTGGGCGTCTGGGCCTTGTTATTGCCACCTTCAGTTTTGTGGTATACCTGATTCCCGGGATGTGGGGTGCGCCGTTGAAGTTTCTGGCCGGATACCTGCCCCCGATGCATACCCAGGATTTCGATATCAACCGCAGCATACGTGAAGCCGCCGGCCTAAGCGGCAATGTAATCGGAAAACCGCGTTATTCAGACCAATTACATCTTCCCCATGGCCTGGTTGGCTATTTTGACTACGATGAAGCGCTGGCCGCATCAAAGGAGTTGAAAAAACCTTTGTTCATCGACTTCACCGGCCACGGCTGTGTTAATTGCCGCAAAATGGAAGAGATGGTTTGGAGCCATCCTACTGTACTTAAACTACTGCGGGAAGAGTTTGTGATTGCCTCACTGTATGTTGACGACCACAAGATAAAGTTGCCGGTGGAGGAGCAATTTTACAGCCGCTGGAGCGGTGAAAAAATCACCGAGCTGGGTGCCAAGAATGCGGACATCGAATTGTGTTACTTCGCAGCCAATGCGCAGCCATTGTACATCCTGCTTGACGGCAAGGAGCAGATGTTGCAGGCCGCCGGTTCTGCAGAATCCTTCAATTATAAGCCTGAAGCCTTCGCAGCCTTTCTGGAAGCCGGCTTGAAGAATTTCAAACAACAAACAACCACCAACCCATGAGCACACAACGTATCCTGCATCATTTTCAGGAAGCAGCCCAGGTGCTGCAGGCATTTTTGTCTGAGCCCCACAACATGGATGCCATCCATAAGGCAGGAACCCTGTGCGTAGAAAGCCTGCAAAACGGAGGGAAAATCATTTCCTGCGGCAATGGAGGCAGCCACTGTGATGCCATGCACTTTGCCGAAGAACTCAGCGGACGTTATCGAAAAGACCGTCCGGCACTGGCGGCTATGGCCATCAGTGACCCTAGCCATCTGAGCTGTGTAGGCAACGATTACGGCTTCGAATATGTTTTTTCTCGTTCCATAGAAGCGCTGGGTCGCCCAGGCGATGTGCTGCTGGCCATCAGCACCAGCGGCAATTCACCCAACATAATACAGGCCATTACAGCCGCACGTAACAAGGGGATGAAGGTAATCAGCCTCACCGGAAAAGACGGAGGACAGGTTGGACCGATCAGCGATGTGGAAATACGGGCACCGAAAAGCGATTATGCAGACCGGGCCCAGGAAATCCACATCAAGGTTATCCATGCCCTGATTGACTTCATTGAACACAATACCGGATTGTCGTTTTAAAATTCCGCGAAAGGCGTTTGTGAAATCAGGTGGTCCAGGTTGCTTTCCACCACCATCAGAATTACCGCATCTGGTTTAAAGTCATGCACCTGCTTCAGGTTCATGCCATACTGCCATTGGTCAAACAACGCAACTGTTTCACCAAAAGCCTCTGACAGGTATGGCACTACATCGCTTCCGAAAGAATCCCGGATGAAGAGCACCTTGGGGTGCTTCTGTTCATTCTTCACCTTGCGTATCTGATATTCCCATGAATTGGAAAAGGTCAAAACAGGCCATTGGAACAGGGTGGTGTCATGGGCATGGTGTTCCCTGAGCACTGCCACCAAATCAGGTTCAACGGCGATGCCGGATAAAGCCATCATTCCGGCAATATTTCCGGAAACATTGGCACTGCTGTCCACCGTGGCCCTAAACAAATGATCTGCCTGTATTTCCGGAAAATCTTTTTGCAAACGCTTCACCATGGAAACCGCAGCCACCCAGGCACCATAGCGGTTCCAGTGGTTGTCTGTTTTGTGGAACATCCTGGGGGCGGAGGTGTTTTTGGCCTGATGCAGCGCTTCCCTTAAATCAATCACCTGGATGCGCGTATTCCTTCGCAAGTAGTCTATCAGCTGGTCGCTGCGGTTGGATGCTGCCAAACGTTGGATAAATTCAGGCTGATGCTCCGGATATACCGATTGCTTCACCGGCGCGATGGCCAGATAAAATCGGCAGTCACGGTTTCTGAGGTAACTTTCACGGCGCAGCAATTTCACCGCTATTGTATCCAGTGCGCCTTTGCTGAAACGCATGCTCCCGTCAAAAGTTGCCAGCTCTTTACGCGTGATATACATCCACCCCTGGTCACCCAGATAGGCCATGGTGGGGATGGGCGACTTGTGAAACAGGTTCAGGTTGGCCGTTCCATACAGCCGCATTAACGCGCTGCGCAGGCTAAACCGGTCGGAGAAGGCGGTATCAAAACGACCGGGCATACTGGAAAGCGGTGTTTTTAGGTCAGGGAATGCGGTCGGGGTTCTGTTTTCTGTATTTGCCTTTGAAATCCAATGGGTATAAGAATTGATCCATGGAAACAACAGCGACAGCGCAAAGGCGGCGGGCAGAAGTTGTTTCGTTATGTTGGGCCTGTTCGTCAAAACCGGAAATAGATAAATGGACTGTAAGTTCCGGCCATAATCAGGGCCACACTCCACCAGAAGATGAGCAGATAGCCGGCTAAGGAAAAAGACTGTAAGGCCGTTGCCGCCATACCGCCCATACGTTCCAGATGCCTGAAGGCAAAGCGAAAAAAGCCGGCACTCCCCAAAATAGCTAGGAGCAATACCAGCAGCAGCTCCCTGTTCATCAGTGAAGCCTGAAGATACTCGTTGTACTTATGGGCTTGAAAGGGCGTGAAATCAAACAAGCGCCTATAGAAATGAAGCGTTGATTGTATATCTGGGGCGCGGAAGGGCACCCAGCTCAGGATGATGATAATCAGGGTATAAGCATGCCTTAGCCACAAGGGCAGACGCTGCAGCAGGTTTCCTACTTTCCCGCGTTCCAGCATAAGAAAGACGCCATGGAATAAGCCCCAGAACAGGAAATTCCAGCTTGAGCCGTGCCAGAAGCCGGTGAGGATAAACACCAGCAGCAGGTTTCGGTAGGTTTTCCCCACCCCGGAGCGATTGCCTCCCAGCGGGATGTACACATAATCGCGGAACCAGGTGGACAGAGAAATATGCCAGCGGGACCAGAAATCTTTCATGCCCACCGACGTGTAGGGGAAGTTGAAGTTTTCCGGAAACTCAAATCCAAACAGCGCAGCAAGGCCAATGGCCATATCGCTGTACGCCGAAAAATCGGTGTATATCTGTAAGGTATAGCAAATGATGGCCAGCCAAGCTGTGCCACAGGACATATCGCCAAATTCCACGCCCCACAGGGTATCGGCGGCCAAGGCCAGGTTATTGGCAATGATGACCTTTTTGCCTAATCCGATCAGGAAACGCTGCAGACCGCTTACCCACAAATCGTAGGAGCGCCTTCGCCGTTCCAGTTGTTCGGCAATTTGGCGGTATCGGATAATTGGACCGGCAATCAGCTGCGGAAACAGACTAATATACAATGCCATACGCACTGGACTTTTTTGAACGGGTGTAAGCTTGCGGTATACATCACATACATAGCTGATGCCATGGAAGGTATAGAAAGAGATACCTACGGGCAGTGCTATTTGGGGAACATTCAGCGCAGAAAATCCCGCGGTGGCCAGCAGCGCGTTCATGTTGAGCACCAGAAAGCCGGCATATTTGAACCATACCAGGAGGCCGAGGTTCAGGATGAGCGTAAGCACCAGGAAGTATTTGCGCATTCGCTCATCTTTTCCTGCATGAATGAGCAGCGCTCCTCCATAGTTCAGCGCGATGCTGGCCAGGAGCAACAGGGTATAGCCTACTCCGCCCCAGGCAAAAAACACCAGACTGAAGCATAATAAAACGGCATTATTAAACCTTTGGGGTACCAGGTAATAGGCCAGCAAACACAGCGGCAGAAAGAGAAACAAGAAAGTCAGTGAGTTGAACAGCATCCCTGTCCCAGTGCGGTTTTACTTTCTGCGGACCATGCTGTTCCGCAGCAGCACATACGTTACCACCTGCACCGTTATACCGATAAACAGGAGCGACAGCTGTTGCGCGTACTTCATGGATGCCGGCAGCATGAGCACCAGAGCATTGATGAATAACTGAACAAGGGCGTAGCCAATACTCACTTTCAGGTGAGGAAAACGGGCGATATGTACCAGGCGTTTGAACAGAAAGTCGCGATGGGGCACAAAGATGTTCTGGCGCAATATCAACTTGTAGCCAACGGTGAGGCCCGCATCGATGCCGAAGATGGAGAACAGCAGCAGATAAATGTAGTTTCCTGTTGCCAACAAGAGGCTGTACATCAGGTACAGAATGATGATGCTGATGGTCATGCTGCCCACATCACCCATAAATGCCACAGCCTTGTTGCGCACGTTCAGGAAGGCCATAATGGCCACAGCAATCATCATGGATAAGATAAAATTGCTGTCTGTGAAATTCAGGGGGTTACCGGCGGCATCCTCAACAAATTCATTGAGGTAGAAGAAACTGCCAAGGATGACAAAACAGTTGAGCAGCAGCATCCCATTAATTCCATCCATAAAGTTAAAGGCATTGATGACTCCTATTCCAAAAATGAGCCCGGCGCAGGCCAGCACCAGCAGTTCCTGATTTTGGGAGGTGATGGGCAATTGCCAGAGCATCAGCAGCAAGGCCACTATCTGAAACAGGAACCTCAGGGAATGCTTTAGAAAGATCAAATCATCAATAAAGCTTACGGTAGCCAGCATCAACACGCCTATGACAAAATAGTCAGGCAGGGTAAATCCCGTTGAGAAGCCATAAAACATGAAGGCGCAAACCAAAACCAAACCCATCCCGGTCATGGTGGGCGAAGCATGCGAACTTCGACCATTGGGGTGGTCGTAAAGGCCAAACCTTCTTCCAAGCAATATGTACAGCGCCGTAAAAACGGAAGTCGAGGCGGCTGATAGCAACAGGGACCAGTAATTCAGCAAGGAGGGATCAGATTAATTTTTCGTCTTCAAATCTAGCTAATTAATCGGAAACATACGTTTATCAATACATTAACTCAATGGCTTCGTGATAATTCTGCATGATTACCTTCCGTTTTGCCTTGAGGGTAATGGTCAGTTCGCCGCTCTCCACGGTAAATTGATGTCTTTTTACCTTGAAGTCTCTGATTCGGGCATACTTAGCAAGTTCTTCGCCCAAAACCTTAAGATCAGCTTCAATCCATTGGTGTACCTCTGGCGTATCAATAAACACTTCCGAACTGCTGAAGTACTCATCGTTCAACCCAAATTGTTTTTTCATTTCCTCCATAGCGGGAACAATGAGTGCCGTTACATATTCCTTTTTATCGGCAATGATGAACACCTGTTCTATTTTGGGGCTGCGCAGATAGGCATTCTCCACAGGGGTAGGGTAAATATTCTTCCCCATAGAAGTAACAAGCATGTTCTTCAGGCGGTCGGTTATTTTCAGGTAGCCCTGATCAAAACGACCAATATCACCGGTATGGAACCAGCCATCGGCATCAAAAACATGAGCGGTTTCATCGGCCCTGTTCCAATATCCCAGCATGATGTTCGGACCTTTGGCCAGAATTTCTCCTTCTTCAGAAAAAAAGTTTGGGTTGAAGCTATCATAGTCTTGTACGGTAATAATTTTACCGTTTTCGATGTCCTGAATGGCTACTTGCTGGCTGGGTGCCACGCGGCCTACGGTACCGTAAATCTGACGGTGAAATTCATTCACGGTGATGAAGGGCGATGTTTCTGTTAAACCGTATCCCTCCTGCACCTTCAGTCCGATATTACCGAAAAACTCACCAACATGCTGAGGCAATGCGCCACCGCCGGAAATCATCATGCGCATGCGTCCGCCAAGGCGATTTTTAATTTTACTGAATACCAGCTTATCTGCCAGCTTATACTTCAGGTTCAGCAGTGGGCCCGGGTTTCCACCTTGCTCTCTTACCTTACGTGCCTGGGCGCCGATACCAATGCTCCAGGTGAATATGGATGCGCTGATGCCCCCTTTCTGGGTAGCCGTGCTCATCACCCGGTCGTGTACACGTTCCAAAACTCGCGGTACGCAGGCCATCACAGTTGGCCGAATTTCACCAATATTCTGCGGCACTTTCTCAACGCTTTCGGCAAAAGCAACCCTGGCGCCGGCATACGAAGAAAGGAAATAGGTAGCCATACGCTCATATACATGGCTCAGGGGAAGAAAAGAAAGGTATAGATCGTCTTCGGTGAGGGCCGGACACAATTCAAGCGCATCGTAGCAATTGCTCATGAAGTTGTAATGAGACAACATAGCCCCCTTGGGGGTGCCTGTGGTACCGGAGGTATAGATGAAGGTGCTGAGGTCATCTGGTCCTACAGATTGAAAAGCCTGCTCCAGTGCATCTTTCTTCAGGGGCCGCAACGCAGCACCATTGGCCAACATCGTGGTGTAGCGCAGGTATAGATCGTCTTCCGCCGCATCAAGATTCATAATAACCTTGCGCACGGCAGGACATTCAGCCGCTATCTTCCTGAATTTACGCAGCAGGAAGTTGTTGCCCAGCACCAGCATAACACTTCCTGAATCATTCAATACAAAAGCCGTTTCCTCCGCCGTAAGGGTTGGATAAATCGACACATTCACGGCGCCGATTTTTTGCATGGCCTGGTCCAGGTAGTAATAATCAGGACCGTTGTCAAGGATGAGCGCTATGCGGTCACCCTTCTGAATACCTTCATGCAACAGGAAGGAGGCAATTTCGTCAATACGGTCAAGGGCGTATCGATAGGTAATCTCTTTCCAGGTTCCATTTACCTTTTCAATCAGGTAGGGATGATCGGGATGGTGAATGTTGTAGGCTGCGTTCAGCAAGAAATGGTGAAGGCTTTTAAAACCCGGGTCTTTAACTGGTCGTGGCATAAGTTTATCGGATGGCAGTTACACTGATTTCTACGTTTACATCTTTCGGCAGCATGGAAACCTGAACGGTTTCTCTGGCAGGGAAAGCATCCTTAAAATAAGAACCATAAACGGCATTCACCGCAGCAAAATCATTCATATCCTTGAGGAAGATGCTTGTTTTAACAATAGCACTGTAATCAAGGCCCGCTGCGCGCAGAATGCCGCCAATAT
Source organism: Flavobacteriales bacterium (assembly GCA_947463095.1). Taxonomy (GTDB): domain Bacteria; phylum Bacteroidota; class Bacteroidia; order NS11-12g; family UBA955; genus REEB481. The sequence continues at coordinate 19,566 of CANHRE010000016.1, forward strand.
TTTCCATCACTCTTTTGGTTTCGGTGCTGATGTCTGCAGTATCGAGGTTACCATTTTCTGGGTTTATGGCTATCTGGCCGCTGCAGAACAGCATATTTCCCGCCCATACAGCCTGGCTGTAAGGCCCAATCGGTGCCGGAGCCTCTGTGGTGTTTATCGTTTGTTTATTCATGCTTGCCGTACCTTTGCCCTGCGATGCACATTGCCATAACAGGAAAGGAATCATCCATAGCAGCGCTCGTTGCAGGGTTGTCATCAGGGGTCAATATTACCAAAATTGACGCAAATCATATCCCACAATCTTCCCTCAATCATTTTGATGCGGTATTCGATGTGGATTTCGAAGCACACCCTGCCCTGCTCAGCCATTATGCCAGCCAAAACGGCCCCCTGTATTTCCTGGGATGCTGCTATACACAGCTGGAAGCCTTGTTTAAGCAACAGGGCAATCCTCCACACAACGGTTTTATCGGCATGTGTAACTTCCCGGGCATGCTTGATCGGAATGTTCTGGAACTGACCGATCCGTATGGCGCTGACCGGGCACTGGCCTCTGAAGTGGTTAGAAACCTGGGATTTGACCATGCTGAATGGGTACACAGCCGTGTAGGTTTTGTAAGCCCTAGAATCATATGCATGATCATCAACGAGGCTTACTATACCGTTCAGGAAGGAACCGCCAGCCGCGATGACGTGGATCAGGCAATGAAGCTTGGAACCAATTACCCCAAAGGCCCATTTGAGTGGTGCCGCGAGGCGGGCATCCATTCAGTATATCGCCTGTTGGAGGCTATGTATGAAGATACAAAAGAGGAGCGCTATAAAATATGCCCCTTGCTAAAAAGCGAGTTTCTGAGGAGTATTTAGTTGCTCCCCTGAGTACCTTGTATTGATTCCAGTGCGCCGCGAATAGCGTCGAAATCTGGTATATCACCTGCACTTTCCAATACCTCGGCATAGCGAATAATGCCTTCTGCATCTACCACAAAGGCTGAACGCTTAGCAACACCGTGCATATTAAACACAAAGGTGTCATAGTAAGATCCGTATGCCTGGCAAACATTCTTGTTGAAGTCGGATAACATATCAAAGTTGAACTGCTGGGCGTCCTTGAATGCGGCAAGCGTAAACGGGCTGTCAACGGAAATGGCTACAACGGAAGCGTTTAGGCTTTGATACTCAGAAAGTCCATCGCGCACGGAACATAGTTCTGTGGTACAAACACCGGTGAATGCCTGGGGGAAGAACAGGATGACCAGGTTCTTTCCATGGAAATCTGATAGGCTCACTTCTTTTTTATCGCTGTTGAACAGGGTGAATTGTGGCGCAGCATCGCCAGGTTTGAGTTGAATAGTCATGACTCTTGTAACAAGATATCAATGTTTTTTGTTCAGGAAAACCTCAGGAATGTTGCCGAAATGAATAATTTGCGGCTGCTTTGTTCAGGCGAGGCACAGGTTTTGACCTTAATGTAGCGGATAACTACTGTTTTTTCAAGCATTGACAGGGGCTTCAGCGTTTTTTTCTTCCGAAAAAAACCATTTTCGGCCTCGCGGCGAGACAACAAACAGCACAAGTGTCCACTTTTTTAAACAAAACCAAAAATACTTGTATGAAAAGACTCCTTACCACCACATTGTTGATCGCCATGCTATGCAGCGGTCAGTTGCTACGCGGGCAACAGTTCCTTGGAAATGTACAGGGAAATTACAACACCACGCAGGCCATGTTGCAGAATCCGGCGCAGGTTTATCCTGACAGGAACCGGGTGTACATCCACTGGTGGAGCTACGGCGCAGAGTTTAACAATAACTACTTGCGCTATGCGGCTCCTTTCAGCTTATGGAAATGGAGTGCGGGCAACATTCCAACAGCGCAGCAGAACCGCTTTGGCCGGGTCAACTGGAACGATAACTGGTTGGAGTCTTTCGGCAACAGCAATCAGAAATTCTTCAATTATATAAGCACCTCTCAGGGGCCATCATTTGCCTTTAGGGTGAACAGGAATTTCGCCTTTGGGTTCAGCACCAGAACGGTACAGGGCATCAGTATTACAGGGATTCAGGAACCGCTGGCGCAAATCGCCCGTTACGGTATACAAACTGCTCCGGGACGCTTCCCCGGCAATGGCCTGCTGCGGAATACCAATTACAGCAACGGGGCCTTCTCCACCAATACCGACAACTATCAGGAATTCAACTTCACCTTTGGCAGGGCGCGAGGAAAAAACTCAGCGCACCTCTGGAAAACAGGATTCACCGGTCGCTTCATGCTGGGCTTCGGCGCAGCTTATGTGGGCGGCTCTGATTTAAATTATCGTTTCGAAGGGCGCGACAGCCTGTTTTTTGAGCAAGCTAATTTCCGCACAGCCCACAGCGGAACAAACTCAGTACTCAATGCCATGAATAGTCCTCTGGGCTTGTGGTTTCAGGAAGTGAACGGCGTTGGATTCGGGTTTGATTACGGATTTGTTTACGAATACCGTCCGGAACGAGCCCGCCTGAACACCCGACACCGCACCGACTGCTGGTATGAAAAAGACCGCGACTACCGTCTGCGCCTTGGCGCCTCCTTGCGCGACGTGGGTATGATTGCCTACTTCAACGGCACTGCGCGCAACGCTGAAGTAAGCAACCAATACTGGAAAGTGAACCGCAACCTGGTCAATAATTACAATCCTTTCGGGGGCGACATCTTTGAGCACTTGGACAGCGGCTTTACCGACCGGCTGGGAACCAATGTTAACAAGTCTGACGCTTTTGCCACCTTCACTCCTGCCTCATTGAATGTTCAGTTCGATTATCATATGGGTTCCGGCTGGTACCTTGGCGCAAACCTTAACCAGAACCTACGAGGAAAAAGTGGCCCCGGATTGCGCAGTATGTCGCAGCTTTCATTGATTCCACGCTATGAACATGAAGACGTGGAACTAGGCATGCCGCTCTCCCTTACCGGTAACTACCAGCGATTTGCTATGGGACTTTACGGCCGACTGGGGCCCTTCATGCTGGGTACCGATAACCTGCCGGGACTTTTCGCCATGAGCACCGGTGGCAAGATGGCCGGAGCCAGTCTATACGGTGGATTCCGCTTCAAAATCAACCCCTGTCCATGGTGGGTAAATACCAAAACAGATTTGGTTGCACCCATCACCGATAGCATGGTAAAACCTGGCGACACCATCAAAACCATTCAGAAGGATACCATTATTATTCGCGATACCGTTAGCATAGAAAAAAAGATTCGCGACACGGTATATGTTACCCGCAACAGCAGTACTGTTGGTGCAGAAGTGAATAAAAAAGAACAGGATTTACTGAAAAAAGAAGAAGACCTGAAGCGCCGGGAAGCAGCAGTACTGGCCAAAGAAATCCAACAAAGCAAAAACACCGGCAACTGCTGCGAAGATCTGTCGATAATGAGCGGAAAACTACAGCAGGAACAGGACCGCAGCGCGCGGCTCCAGGCTCAGGTGAATGCACTTCAGCAGGACAAAACAAGCCTGAACAACCAGTTGAACCAATGCAAAACAGGAAGCACAGTTACTGCGGAAGTGAATCGCCTCAAGACAGAAAATGAAACCCTGAAAAGCGCCAATACGAAGCTGCAGCAGGACCTGACCAAGTGCGGTGAAAATGCCTCCGTGCTCAGTGCCGAGGTAAATACCCTAAAAAGCAAAGTATCCAGCCTGGAAAGCCAGTTGGCGCAATGCAAAGCAGGCAGCACCATAACTGCTGATGTGAATAAAACAAAGACAGAGAATGATAATCTGAAAACTGAGGTTGCCACGTTAAAGGCCCGTATAAGCGCGCTGGAAGGGCAATTGGCCCAGTGCAAGGCAGGAAGCGGGGGCAGCAGCACCATTACTGCGGATGTAAACAAACTGAAATCCGACAATGATGCCCTCCGCGCACGCAATACCCAACTGGAAAATGACCTCACAAAGGAAAAAGCCTCCAATGCCACCATCACCGCTGAAATCAATGGCTTGAAGAAGCAGGTTGCTGAGCAGCAGGGCAAGATTGCGGCTTTAGAAGCAGAGCTTCAAAAATGCAAGAGCGAAGGCGCTTCGGCTGCCATTACCGCCGAAGTAAACCGCCTGAAGAAAGACGTAGATGACTTCAAGGCCAAGATTGCCGTTCTGGAATCAGACCTGTCAAAGGAAAAGGCTGCCAACGCGACCATCACTGCCGAGGTGAACCGCCTGAAGAAAGAAAACGAAGATCAAAAAACCCGTATTGCCTCACTGGAAGCAGAGCTTCAGAAGTGCAAATCCACCGACGCAACGTCCACCCTTACTGCGGAAATCAACAAGCTGAAGAAGGACAATACCGACCAGGTAAATAAGATTTCCGCGCTGGAAGCCGAATTGCAGAAGTGTAAATCCACCGATGCCTCTTCCACCCTCACGGCCGAAATCAACAAGTTGAAATCAGAAAACAGCACCCTGAAGGCTCAGGTGAGCACGTTGGAACAAAAAGTTTCTGAAACCAAAAACTGCAGTGATGAGTTAGCCGCGCTGAAGCAAAAGAACGCGGAACTGGAAAGCCAAATCAAGGCGGTGAAGGCGGAGTACCAATACGCGGTTTCAGAGAACAGTAAACTCAAGGCCCAGGTAGCCGATTTGGAAGCGAAGCTGAAAAATTGCGACGGAGAAGCGGCCTCAAAACTCGAGGCTGAGGTTGCCCAACTGAAAAAAACCAATGCGGAACTGACGGCAAAAACAGCACAACTGGAAAGTGAGAATGCCCGCCTCAAGCAGACCAACAGTGAATTGGACGCCAAGGTAAAAGCTGCGGAAAACAACAACGCCCAGGAACAGCTCACCCTGTTGAAGCAGGAATATGACGCCTTAAGGCTTCAGAACAACAACAACCGCGATAAGGTACGCGAACTGGAAGCTCAGACCAGCGCACTGAAAGAGCGTATCAATCAGCTGGAAGCGCAGCTTGAGGCCTGTAAGAGCAATCAGAACGGCGGTGGCGGTCAAGGCATGATACGCCCTCAAACACCGGAGCAGCGCATAGGCCAGGCCGCTGAATTCCTGCGCAGGGTTGGTCAGGACGCTTCGGGAAATGGTAATACAGGCAGAAGCGGATCAGGCAGCAGCGTGCGCCAGCCCAGCCCTGCATCCTCCAACTCCGGACAGAGCCGCCCTGCTTCGGGCAGTTCAGGTATGAGCACTGGTAATGCCGCCGAAACAACACCAGCTCAAAGGAAACCGGCGCAACCGGCATCCAATACCCCAGCAGAAAATCGCACTGCACAGCCACAGCCGGGAATAAACGGCCAGGACGGTCAGTAAAAGTTTCTGCACCTTCATAATAAAGCCCTTTGGATTTCTGAAGGGCTTTGTTATTATTGTATTGAGCTGATTATTTAACCTTCACTTTTTTATGATATACTTCTTATGGAACCTGTTTTTAAACGTACTTGTAAAGAATGTGGTCGCGCATTTCATGGCCGTTCCGACAAAATGTTCTGCGATGACGGCTGCCGCAACCAGTTTCACAACAAACTCAACTCAGATGCAAACAATTACGTTCGCAACGTAAACAACATCCTCCGGAGAAACCGAAGGATATTGGAACACCATTACCGGCGCGGTCAAACCAATATAGAGCGGGGGGTATTGCAGGCCTCCGGCTTTGATTTCGCCTACCACACCAGGGTGGACAACCGTGTTGAAGACCAAAAGGTTTACTATTGTTACGACTACACTTATTCCATCTCAAATTCGGATGTAGTAGCCATCAATGGAAAACCCTGAATGGCTGTAGCAGTTAATTCAGCAAAAAGGGGACTTCCAGCCTGAAGTCAGGGATTTTCACCTCAAAGCAAGAGGAATGGTCCTTACTTTCAAAAATGTAAAAGCCGCCCATGAGCCCGTAGGCAGAGGACAACTTGCATCCCGACACGTACTGGTAGGATTCTCCCGGAGCAAGCATAGGCTGTTTCCCCACCACGCCATCTCCGATGACGATGCGGGTATGACCATTCCATTCGCGGATTTCCCACTTGCGGCTCAACAACTGCACGGTTTCAGCGCTGCGGTTTTGGATGGTTACCTCATAAGCCCAGATGTACTGGTCAGCAAAAGGAGTGCTTTCCAATTCCCGATAAATAACCCTAACGGCCACCGATATGTCCCTGGTAAGGGCGTAATCCACCCTCAAATAACAAATTCGGACGCTAAGGGTTTTTCCTTATTTATTCTTCTTCTGAATCGGTATTTCTTGAACCGTTGTCCGATTCTTCTTCATCGTTGCTTTCTTCCTCCTCCAGTTCCTTCTCATCCGGCTTGATCATTTCATCCATTTCAGCCTCTGTAAGGATTTGCTTCATATGAGCACTGATTTTCACCAGGTAAATGGTGTCATCTGTTTCCAAACGAACGGCGGAAATGATCTCTCCTTTGGAATTGGGGAACTTGGTGTAGTGACCATTGAATCCGGTTGGGTACTGCTCATCCAATAGGGCAAGCATCTCATCCGTGAGATTCTTGTAGTCAATCACCATCCTTTTCTTCTCCTGTTTCGACATGTAGCGCGTAGGCTAATTATGCTGTCAAAATTATTGCGTTATCCTGTGGGTTGTCAAGTGTTTTTTTTGGAAAAACGCTGACTTGTGCATTCACTGATTTGCAACCATATCCGTTGCTTGATTCTGCGTTCAGCGGTTTTATCGTATCGCAACATTTCAAAGCGAAAGCGCAACAGCATATTCCCTTTGATGAACTCTTCGGCACGAAGCTGTGCGCTCCCGTCTTTAATCAGATCGTTTTCATGACTGATGGCGTCTATCAGACGTTTTTCAAGGTCATCAAGAGGGATAATCTGTGTATTGTGCAACTCAAATTCCAGGCTTACAAAGCGCCCTGGGTTCTTGCTGTAGTTCACCGTAGTCATCTGCAAGACGATGTTGTTGGGGATGATAACCAGGTCGTCGTCGTCATCCAGCAGCTGCAGGTTCAGCAGGTTGATGTTTTCAATCTTGCCCTTATGCTGCCCGATGCGCACCCTGTCGCCAATGCTGTAGGTATCACTGAACATCAGAATCATGCCGTTCAGGGCGTTGCTCACGTAATCTTTAAAGATGAGCGCCAGGGCTGCCGCGAAGATGGTCAGAGAGGTAAAAAACTCCCTAATGCTGATGTGCATTAGCTTGAGCACCCCGAAAAACAACAAGAGCCCACCTACAATCAGGCTGAGCTGGTTGATGGTTACCACGAAATTGTCTCGCTTCTTGTTGCCCTTGCGGCGGTAATATAGATGGAGAATGCCCCTGCGGGCAATCAATACCAGCAACACCGAGGACATCAGGAAGCCAAACTCGATGGCCCTTTGTGGTATCTGGAAGAGTTCTAAGCCCACGATGCGAATTTATAAGGAAGTGGTTGCAATTTTGCGCACATGCAGCAGGACATCTTGGAACTAAACCTGGGAGGAACTGAGTTGTTGCTTTCTTCCATGAAATGTGCCTACCTGCCATCTTCAAAGGTGTTGCTTCTGGCCGACCTGCACCTGGGCAAAGCAAACCACTTCCGCAAAAACGCCTTGCCCCTTCCCCCTCAAGCCCACCTGCGCGATTACGACAACCTGCAACGCGCGCTCCAGCGTTTTTGTCCCAAGTCAGTGGTGTTTCTGGGCGATTTGTTCCACAGCAGCTACAACAGCGCCTGGGAAGAAACCGCGCAATTGTTCTCCTCCTACCCTGATGTACGCTGGCAACTGGTGATGGGCAACCACGATATCTTGGACCGCGCGCATTACCTCAGGGCCAACATTGAATGTATGGATGAAGGCAGCATGCTTGATGGACTAGGCCTCTACCATCATCCCCCGGAAACGGAAGAAGCCATGCGTAGCCCGCATGTATGTGGCCATGTTCATCCTGGCTTCGTCTTAAGCAGCAAATCCCGCGATCGGCTGGTTTTACCCTGCTTTTATCTGAAAGGGCAACAGCTCATATTGCCTGCCTTCGGCGCGCTGACAGGTTTATTCCGATGCCGAAAGGAACATGACAACGAGCGGATGTTTGGCATCAGCGGAGCATCTCTGCTGGAGCTGTAATTTCTTCAAAGTGAACAGTTCTTATTACCCCTGCTGTCATGGCATCCAGCACTTTGGTTTGGAGCACTTCCTGTTCTTTGAGGCGAACCAGGTTTTTATCCAGGAAGATTAAATCTGCCTGATAACCTCTTGCAATCTTAGCGCCGCGTACCTTCAGGTCGGACGCATTCCAGGCCCATTCCGTCATGCCTTTCAAGCATTCCTCCGGACCCAGCGCTTCTTCGCTGCGGAAGTGCTTCACGCTGCCATCTGCACTGTTTCTGTACACCGCCGCCAGGTAGGTTGCCAGCGGGTTAACCTGTTCTACGGGGAAATCGGTTCCCAGGGCAATGGTTCCTGCGGTGTTCAGCAGTGTTTTGTAGGCGTAGGCACCCTGCATCCGATGTGCACACAACCGCTCGCCGGCCCAGGGCGCATCGCTGGTGGCGTGGGTTGGCTGCACCGACGGGATGATGCCGGTATTGCGGAACAATTCAAGGTCATGCGGATCAACCACCTGCGCATGTTCTACCCGCCAGCGCCCTCCGGCAGGCATATGCTTCGCCATGGTGTGCAGCGCCAGCTTATTGGCAGAATCGCCGATGGCGTGCACGCAGATGCGGATGCCAAGGGATGCCGCACGGCGGCAAGCCGTTTCGAACGAGTCCGGACGTATCAGCAACAAGCCTTTGAATCCATTTCGGTCGCAGTAATCCTCTTTCAGGCAGGCCCCTCTGGAGCCCAGCGCCCCGTCGAGGTAATACTTCATGGAGCCGGCAGCCAGCCATTGACTTTGGAAGCCACCCTGCCTGAAGTGCCTGAAATTAGCCTCTTCAGGAGCCATCATCGCGTCTATTCGAATGGGCAGTCGGCCCAGTTGCTGCAGGGAATCTATCAGATGGATGATGTCATACGGCAAGCCTGCATCAGACAACGCCGTAACACCTTGAGCCAGGCAATTGGCCGCAGCAAGCTCCAAAGCCAAAATCTGACGCTGGCGCGAAGGCGCGGGTATCGCTTCCGATACGGCGGCACTGGCCTGATCTATCAACACCCCCGTATAGCGACCATCTTTTTTCAGCACCTCGCCGCCGGCAACAGCCTGCTCAGGATTAAATCCCGAAGCACGGCGGGCCGCATCGTTGATGAGTATGGCATGACCATCTACCCGCTTCAGCACCACCGGCCGATCCGGAAAAATGGAATCCAGCAGTTGCCGATCCGGGAACTCCTTGTCACTCCAGTCGTTCTGATCCCAGCCCCGGCCTATGATCCAGCCATCAGGATGCAGCCGGGCATAAAAGGCCACACGGTCGCAAACCTCGCGGAAGCTGGCCGTTCCACGAAGATCGCACTCCGTCAGGCCCAGCCCATAATAATAGAAATGTGCGTGGGCATCCATAAAACCGGGATAAATCCAGGTGTTTTTGCGGTGTTCGGTGCGGGCCTGCGGAAATAATTTCCTGGCCTCGCCATAGTTCCCCACAAAGGCAATGGTATCGGCTTGAACCACTACACTGTTTCCACCACCGTAAACACCACTTACTTTATAGAGGGTGGCCTGTGCCCACAGCGAATGAGCGCTAATCATAAGGAAGCACAGCATAAATCTGAACACAGTCAGACAGCGACTTTGGACAGCACTTAGGATCATTTCCTTCATATTCCGGACAAATTTCAGAATTTAGCAGTCTTATTCACTACCCTATGAAACGAAAGATATGGATTGGCATCGGCATTGTGCTGCTGGCAGGCGCCGGTTACGGTGCTTATATGTACTTCAAAAAGGCCGAGCGCGTGATGAGTGGCCAGGCTGCATTCATCATGACCACCTCGCAACTGTTGTCGGAATTTGAACAAAATGAAGACAGTGCAAACAAGAAATACCTCAACCAAATCATACAAGTTGCCGGAACCATTGAATCCATAAGCCCGGACAGCACCGGAACGAATGTTCTTTTGGGAACAGATAATCCAATGGCCGGGGTGAATTGCCGATTTGATAAAGAGGTTGAATCTAAGATCAAGAACCTGAAAGTAAACGACAGCATTAAGGTAAAAGGCCAGTGTTCGGGCTATGTGATGGATGCCTTGCTGTCGCGATGTGATTTGGTGAAGTAGTCATCACAGTGGTGGTTGCCTTCGCTTCGACGGCGCCCCCCTGCTATTGTGGAGCGGCGGTCCTTTAACAGGCTCAAGATGACAGGGTTCAATGCCATGATGAGCCTGCCATGGTGTTTATCGCGAACCATAGTGGGCGCAGGCGGGAACCAAGCCTGTCGAACTATGCTCTCACAATGTGATCAACTGATTTTGGCAAACTTTTTGCCCTATTTTTCCCATATGAAAAAATCCCTCGTTAACCTAACCACCCTGGGCATTGGAGCAGCCTTACTCATGGCCCTGGCGCCTTCAGGCAATATTTACATCTCCCGCAACGGGCATGTGAGTTTTCTGAGCAGCACCCCGCTTGAGGACATTAAAGGCGACAACAATCAGGTAGGTTCTGTGCTTGATATCACCAGCGGTGGCATTGATTTTACCATTGCCATCACGGCCTTCCAGTTCGACAAGGCCAAACTGCAGGAGCACTTCAATGAGAACTACATGGAGAGCACCAAGTTTCCCAAAGCCATTTATAAAGGAACCATCAGCAACCTGTCAGAAATCAAATTCGGCACCGCCGGAACTTATAAAGCCAAGGTGAACGGGAAGATGACCATGCATGGTGTAACCAAAGACCTGGCCGCCGATGGAACCATTGAAGTAAAGGGCACCCAGGTCATTGTGAAGAGCACTTTCAATATTGACCCTGCCGATTATCAGATTAAAATCCCCGAGGCCGTTAAAGACAAGATTGCCAAATCCATCAAGGTTTCAGTAGATTGCGTACTGAATCCAAAACCATGAACCGCATTCAGGCATTCATAAAAAAGGCAGGTGCAACAGCACTTGCCTTTTTCTTTTGTACGCTGTCGCTGAGCGCGCAAGAAGATTTACTCAGCCTGCTGGATTCTGCAGAGGGCCCTGCTTCCGGCGTTCCGGTAAGCGCCAGCTTCAAATCTACCCGCATCATCAACTGCCAGAGCCTGGAGATTACCGATGCCGGCACCATGGACATTAAAATTCAGCACCGCTTTGGCACCTTCAACTCGGGCGCCTATAATTTCTGGGGACTGGATGCAGCTACCATCCGCATTGGCGCGGAAGTAGGCACTGGCCACGGCACCATGATTGGTTTCGGGCGCAGTTCCGTGGGCAAAACCATCGATGCCTATGCCAAGTGGAAGTTCATGGCGCAAACCACAGATAACAAAAAACCTTTCAGCGCCCTGTTGTTTGTATCGGCGGCCCGTCGCGGCGACCAGTTTCCAGGCCTGACTATAAGCCCACAGGAGCGGATTTCCTACGTAGGGCAAATCATCCTGGGTCGGAAGTTTTCCGATGCCTTCAGCCTGCAAATCATGCCCACCTGGGTGCAGCACGGACGCAGCTTTGAAGGCGGAGCCACTACCCTAACCGGACTCGGAGTGGGCTTCCGGCAGAAAATCACTCCACGCACCAGCCTCAATGCGGAATACGTGTATTTCCCCGCCTCGCAATTAGCTCCAGGCAACAGCAATCCCCTTTCCATCGGCCTGGACATAGAAACAGGAGGTCACGTATTTCAGATACACATAACCAACAGCCTGGGCATGACCGACAAGAGCTTCCTCACCGAAACCAGCGGCAATATGTTCCGCGGCGATATCCGCCCCGGGTTTAACATTACCAGGGTATTCAATATTTATTGAGTACGAATACAACCGTGTCATGGTGTCCTTCCAGTTCCCCTGTCGCTGCGCTTACTGGAGCTGAGCGAATGACAGGGATGTTACTTCTGCGCGAAGCGGTAAAACACCAGACCGATGAGCAGGAACACCAGATTGGGCATCCAAACGGCGAGTAAGGGATGCATCAGGTTGGTAGCGCCCATGGAAATGAAGTATTTACTGAGGAACAGGTAGAAAATCAACACGAAGATGCCAATGGCCAGGTGCAAACCCAGTCCACCGCGAACACGTCTTCCGGCCACGCAAACCCCGATAAACGCCAAGATGAAGGTGGAGAAGGGGGTGGCGTAGCGCCGGTACAGTTCGGTTTCAAAAAAGGCAATACCTTCGGCGCCGCGGGTACGCTCTGCCGTGATGAAGTTGCGTAATTCCTGCATGTCCAGCGACTGCACATCTTCAGGTCGGAAGAAAAAATCTTTGGGATTAAACACCAGCGCCGTATCTAAAGTGGGGATGATGCGCACTGTCTGGCTGCCGTCGGCCCTGAATTCCCGCACCTTCACACGGTCCAGGGTCCATTTCCCTATCAGTTTGTTAAATCGGATGTTCTGGGCAAAGGTGATACTCTTCAGGTTCACGCCTTCAAACTGTTCTAGGGAAACGCCGCCGCCCGAGCTGTCGTTGTTGTTGAAGTATTCCATATAGAGCAGCAAGCCCGGCTTCAGCTGCCGGTAAATAGTGCCCTTGAAGTTGCTCCAGTATCCGCGGGTATAGCGGTTTTCAAAGGCCACACGCTGCTTGTCGGCACGGGGTATCACCCAGGCGTTCAGGTAATAGCTCATAAAGGCGAGCAGGGCTGCCGCCAGCATGTAGGGATATAATATTCTGCGGAAGCTGATACCGGCTGCGAGCATGGAGATAAACTCGCTGCGCATGGCCAGCCTGCTGGTGAAGTAAATCACCGCCACGAAGATGAAAACCGGAGAAAAAGTATTCAGGAAGTACGGGATGTAGTTCAGGTAATAGTCGAAGATGATGGCCCGCACGGGGGCATTCTTCTCCAGGAAATCATCCAGCTTTTCGCCAATGTCGAACAGCATGATGATGACCACGAACAGGAACAGGGTTACCAGAAAGGTAGCCAGGAACTTTCTGATGATGTAAAGGTCGAGCTTCTTCAGCAGGCGGCGGTTCATAGCTTTTGCATCAGGTGTTGCACCATCTGGTTCTTCCAGGTGGGGAAAGTCCCGGACAGGATCTGCACGCGCGCCTGACGCATCAGCCAGAGGTATAGCCGCAGATTTTGCAGGCTGGCCACGATGGGCCCGAGCATTTCACCGGAAACAAACAGATGCCGTACATAAGCTTTTGTGTACTCGGGGCTAAGCCAGGAGTCCAGCGGACTGAAATCGTTCTCCCATTTTTTGTTGCGGATGTTGATGATGCCCGCGCTGGTGAACACCATGCCATTACGTCCGTTGCGGGTGGGCATCACGCAGTCAAACATATCTATGCCGCGGGCTACGCCTTCGAGCAGGTTTGCCGGCGTTCCCACACCCATCAGGTATCGGGGCTTGTCATAGGGCAGGATGCTGCACACCTCTTCGGTCATGGCATACATCTCTTCTGCCGGTTCGCCTACACTCAGTCCGCCAATGGCGTATAAGGGCGCTTCAAACTCCTGCACCCTGGCGGCGCTTTCTTTGCGCAGGTCGTGGTAGGTGCTGCCCTGCACGATGGGAATCAAAGCTTGTTCTACCCCGTACAGCGGTTCGGTTTCGCTCATGCGCTGCATGCAGCGGGCCAGCCAGCGATGTGTAAGCTCCATCGAGTTTTTCGCATAGCGATAGTCGCAGGGATAGGGCGTACATTCATCGAAGGCCATAATGAAATCCGCACCGATGGTCCTTTGGATGTCCACCACACCTTCCGGGGTGAACCAATGGGTCGAACCATCAATATGGCTTCGGAAACGCACGCCTTCTTCGGTGAGCTTGCGCATAGCACCCAGTGAATACACTTGATAGCCGCCGCTGTCCGTTAGCACAGGTCGATCCCAGTTCATGAAGCGGTGCAGCCCACCGGCCTGTTTCAACACTTCCGTGCCGGGTCTCAGGTACAGATGGTAGGTGTTGGCAAGCACAATGGGCGCATTGAGGTCTTCCGTGAGAAAATGGCGATGCAGTCCTTTCACAGTAGCCGCCGTACCTACAGGCATGAATACCGGCGTGGGGATTTCTCCGCGTTGGGTGCGGATGACGCCCGCGCGGGCATGGGTAACAGGGTCTTTATGTTGAAGAGTGAATTGCAAAGCGTAGACTCAGTATTCGAACAGCAGGGAGAGTTGGAAGATCCTGGGGTTCATGGAGTTCAGCGAGCCGGAGTAAATGCTGCCGGGAACCTTTACCAAGGCGTTGTTCAGGGCATTGCTCATCTTCAGCTCCAGACCGAACATTACATACTCCAGATGAAACTCCACCCCTGAGCCAAACTCATAGAAATATACGTTTTTCTTACTGGCCACGATGGGTTTCACCGGGTTCAGGTCGGCATCTTCGTTTGACTGGAAGTCGTGGGTCCAGCGTCCTCCGCCCAGCACATAGAACCGGGTATTCTTATGTCGGTCGCTCTTGTATTTGAAGCTGAGCGGGATATCGAAACTCACGGTTTCCATCTTGATATCGTCCTTGCGGTCTTTGAATTGAAACTGCATGTTGCGTTGAAGCAGGTGCAGCATAGCCAGGGTTCGGAATTCCAGGTGTTCGCTCATGCGGAAGGCCAGCACACCGCCAAAGCCTATGCCGGGAAAGCCTTGGTTTGTGATGGAATACAGCGAATCTGTGGTTTGATAAAATGAGGGTGAGAAGGTTGTTTTCATCTTGGCCTGGCACATGGCTATAGAAATGCCAAAGTGCATGGGTTTGTATTCCCTTGTGGGGTCCACTTCCTGCGCGGAAGCAGCATGTCCGATGGTCAGGGCGATGATAAAAATGAAAAACCTCACCGTGTTCCGCTGTAAAGGGTGCAAATTCCAAAGGTTAACGCACGGGCATGGGCATTGCGTATGCCGGCCTCATTCATGATGCGGGTAAAATCGCTTCCATCGGGAAACACCTTTACCGATTCGGGCAGGTAGCGATAGGCATTGTTGCTTCCTGAGATCAAACGGCCCAGGGCGGGAAGGATTTTCCCGAAATAGAACCAGTACAAGGCTTTGATAACGGGGTTGCGGGGACGGGAAAACTCCAGCACCAGCAGTGTGCCGCCGGGCTTCAGCACCCTGGCCATTTCGGCAATTCCTTTCGACAGATGCTCGAAATTTCGCACACCGAAACACACGGTGCAGGCATCGAAGCTCGCGTTGGGGAAAGGCAATTGCTCAGAATCCGCCTGCTGCAGGGTAATCTTTTGCGACAGTTCCCTGCGCTGTATTTTTTGTTGACCGAAGGAAAGCATACCTGCGGAAATATCCACTCCGGTGATGTGTTTCACCTTGGCAAGCGAAGCCAGCTCGATGGCCATATCGGCGGTACCGGTAGCCACATCCAGCACCTGTTCGGCCCCGGCATCGGCGATGGCTTTTTTAACCTTTTTCCGCCAGCGGATGTCTATGCCGAAAGAGAGCAACCTGTTGAGCAGGTCATAGCGACCGGAAATGGCATCGAACATATGTTCAACCTGCACTTTCTTGGAGGCTTCGGCTTGGGGATTGGGTTTTACGGTTCGCAAAATCAGGCGCAAATATAAGTAGGCCTGCGCCTGTAAATAATTGAAGCGGCTATCGGAACTTTGCAGCATGTCCGGAACTACCCTGCATGCGCGCTTTATTGGATCCTGGCCCGAGGTGGGCATGATGCCTGCGGGCGTGCTGCCGGAATTCGCGTTCATAGGAAGAAGTAATGTGGGCAAGTCCTCGCTTATCAACATGTTGTGTGGCAGGAAAAATCTGGCCCATACCTCGGCCAACCCGGGTAAAACACAAACCATCAACCTGTTTGATATCAACAGCACATGGAACCTGGCCGATTTGCCCGGCTATGGCTATGCCCGTGTTTCGAAAGAAAAGCGCGGCGCTTTTGAGGCCATGATCAGCAACTACTTCTTGAAAAGAAGCAACCTGTATTGTGCCTTTGTGCTGGTGGACAGCCGCATTCCCCCGCAGCCCATAGACCTGGAATTTATTCGATGGTTGGGTTCTGAGGGCATCCCGCTGGCCATCATCTACACCAAGGCCGATAAAAAACGGAAACAAGAGCTGGAAACAAACCTACAGGCCATTCGCGAAGCGCTTCAGGCAGACTGGGAAGAGCTGCCCATGCAGTTCGTCACCTCGGCAGAAGACGGCATAGGCCGCGAAGAGTTGGTTGCCTTTATGAATGCCGCCGGAAGGAAATCTTAACCTTCTTCCACCTGCATCAGGGCTGCCGCAACGGCATCGGCAAAATGACGCCCCTGCGCTGTGAGCCGGAATGCGCCCCCTTCAAGCACGGCCCACCCGCGCTGCTGGAATGCCTGCAACTCCGTGTTATGCCGGGCTGAGAAGCCGGGCTGCAGCTGTTCGGCCTCTTCCAGAACTAATCCTTCTGCCAGCCTGATTCGGGTCATCACCAGTTCGTTCAGCCTGGTGGGCAAATCCAGAACTTCATCCATACGACTCCAAACTCCTTGCCTTGCCTGTTCCATATACAACTTGTTGTCGGCAACATTCCACATGCGGCGCCTCCCGTCATAGCTGTGCGCAGAAGGGCCAAGTCCCAGGTATGGCAAATGATACCAGTACGCGCTGTTGTGCCTTGCCCTGAATCCAGGTTTGCACAGGTTACTGATTTCGTAATGCTCCCAGCCCGCAGCAGCGGCTTCGGCCATAAGTATATCAAACTGCCGCGCCTGGAGGTCTTCATCCGGCGCCGGATATTTACCCTGCTGCACCAACTTTTTATAAGGTGTTTCCGTTTCCAGTGTTAGGGCATACGCGCTGAGGTGGTCTGCGCCGCTGTGAAACACCCTGCGCAGAGAATCGGTCCAGGCCCGGTCACTCAGCAATGGGCTGCCGTATATCAAATCAACATTCACGGAATGTATTCCAGAGTCCAGCAACGTGTTGAGTGCGGCTTCCGATTGTTCAGCCGTGTGTGCCCTGTTCATCCAGCGCAATTCCTCTTCAGAAAAACTCTGTATGCCCAGGCTTATCCTGTTGATACCAGAGGCCAGCCAGGCGGAGGCCAGCTCCTTTGTTACATCGTCAGGATTGGCCTCCAAGGTAAATTCCCCTTGAGCAGCAAAGTTCAATCTGCTCCTGATGGCATCGAGAAACTGGCTTAGCACATCCGGAGGGATGAGCGAAGGTGTTCCACCTCCCAGATACAGGGAGCTAAATTCCTGAGCCGACCAGACATCCGCTTCAGCCTCTGCTTCCAACAGGATGCCTTCAAGCATGTCAGACAAACCCTGTTGGTTTACGCTAAAGTGGAAGTTGCAATAGAAGCAGGCCTTGCGGCAAAATGGAATATGAATATAGAGGCCCGCCATCGCGCTTTCAAAATTGCAGCGCCTGATTGACATTTGTGCACATGGGCCGAATGCTTTTGCCGCTGATGTTTCTGGTATCAGGATGTCTGACACCGGAGCGAAACGGCAGGGTGTTTTTCCTGCAACAGGACAACCAGGGCCAAACCTTGTCGCGCTGGCATCGACAGGGTTTTTTAGAAGCCGCCTGCATCGACTCCGGACGCAGCAAAGGCCGGCTGGAGTACCGCTGTATCAGAGGGCCCTTATACCGTTCCGACAGCGTAATCATTGGCAGCGACTCTGCGTATCGTTTCTGGGGCGAAAGCCTGCAAGAGGTGCATATCGGACAACTGTTGCCTGAAACCGATGCCTTGTGTTTGCGTGCTGTAAGGCAGGCGCAGCAGGCGGGATTTCCGTTTGCCAGGATAGAGCGCACCCTGGTGAAACCCCATCTTGGAACCTATACCTTGCGGCTTCAGGCCTCTGCCGGCGAACAGTTTTTTTGGGACAGCCTGCTGTTCAGCGGCACACCAGCGCCGGATACACGCTGGCTGATGCGCGCGCTGGGGGCAGTTCCCGGGACTTCCTGGAGGCCTCTGGAAACTTCCGTGCTCAAAGCAAGAATCAACCTGATGGGACCTTTTCGCTGGCAGGGCGAGCCTTTTTTGGTGTATTCGGGAAACAAAGCCGGCATATTTATTCCTGCTGAACAAGTTCCGGCAAACCAACTGATGCTTCTGGCGGGCGCAGGGAATCGGGAAGGAAATCAAAAACCGGTGCTTACGGGCGAGGCCCGTTTGCATCTGGAACACCTTTTTAGCAGGGAATGGATGATTCACGCCGCCTGGAGAAGCTTCAACGGCTTGTCGCAGGACCTTCAGCTGAGGATGCGGGCACCATTCCCCGGAGGCTTACCCCTGATTGCCGCCGGTTCCTTACAAGCTGTTCGCGTAGACAGCAGCTTTGCCAGCATCAACCCTACCCTTTCGGCATCCTGGCTGTGGCATAAACTGGAACTAACTACTGAGCTGGAACAACAAAACCACATCCAGCAAAGCGTGGATACCGCCGCAATCATCCGCAACAGATCTCTGCCCGCCAACCTGGGATGCCGGGTGAACTTTTACACACTGGGGCTGCATCTTCGCAATATGGACCACCCGTTCAATCCTTCGAGCGGACTGGAAGCCCGATTTGATGTAGCTGCAGGAAGCAAGGTTATCAAAAGAAATCCCGTGATAGAAAACCTGTCGCTGACACATCCCGGGTTGCGCCTTTATGATTCCCTTCAGGGGGCGGGGAAAATGCAAAGCACCCCTTTTAGAATCCGGGCTAACATTTTGGCAGCGATAAAAATCAAAGGACATTTTACCGCTTTGATGGGCCTTCAGGGCCAGTTGTTGCGCGATGAATTGAGTTCGGTGGCACAAGCCGAACGGCTGGGAGGATTTTCAAACCTCCGGGGATTCAACGAACAGAGTATTTTTGCAAACTCTTGGCTGATGAGCACCATTGAATTGCGATACCTGATGACTGAGCGCACCCATGCGAGTGTGTTCTGGAACGGCGCTCAAACCCAATTGCGCACAGCAGAGGCAAGCAGCACAAACCGGCGCTTTCAGGGATTCGGGCTGAGTGCGGGATTTGAAACAAGGCCCGGCATCCTGCAAATCACCTGGGCTATGGGACAAGAGCAGGGGCGTGCCTTGTCTTGGAGGGATGCCAAAATCCACGCAGGCCTGGTCAGTCTATTTTAGTCATGCGGAACATCCTGCTGCTGTTCATCACCTTTTGCTCCTGCCTGAACCTTTCAGGACAGGAAATGACGCTACCCACAGTTCCCTCAGACAGCTTCATCCAGCGCAGTTTCATCTGGAAGACACACCCCTTCAGCGATAGCATGCGCACGGACAGCACAAGAAAAATGCTTCGCGCTTTGTATGCTCCGGCCTTCAACAAAACACCGCTGCCGAGAAACGAAGATCCCTTGTCGCCATTCCTCAATTTGGTATACAAGAAAAACACCCTGACCAAAACCTGGTTCTTTTTCATCAGCCTGCTGATCATCCTATTAATCATTGCCAACAGGAGTTTCTTTCAAACCCTATTCTACGCGCGTTATCATGCCCTGTACAGTCGTTCCAGATTCAATGATTTGCTGCTGAACATGAAAAACAATATAGGACCCAGCAGCATCATGTCCGTGCTTACGGCACAGGCGGTATTTGCCCAGTTGATTGTAGTTTGGTTTATTGCATCGGGCTACGCACAACTGGCCAACAACCCCTTGTTCTATCTTGCGTTGCTGGTTCTGTTGCTGTTCTGGCGCCTGGCACTCTTCCTCACCCAAAGCCTGCATTGTTTCATTCTGGATCTTACCCCAATGCACCGCATCATCACCCTGTTCAAAACCAACTTGGAGCTGTTTGCCGGTATCATGCTGCTGCCGCTTGCCCTGGTTTTGTACTTCAACATAGAACCTTTGGAGCATCAATGGGTGGCTCCTTTGCTGCTGTACCTGCTGATAATCATGCTGTTGATGCGCATTGCCATTAGTGTGTTCATGCAAATTCGTCACGGGTACTTTAATTTCTTCGGTATGTTGTATTTTTGCGCCCTCGAAATTCTTCCCCACCTCCTATTGTACTCATTCATTCGCCAGTCGCTTACTTAACATGAGCAGAGAGAACAAAGTCAAAAGCATCCTGATCACGCAACCTACTCCGGAGGCTGGCAAGAACGTTTACGAAGAACTTGCAAAAAAATACAAACTGAAGATTGACTTCAGGTCTTTCATTCATATAGAGCCCCTTTCGGCCCGGGAAATCCGGCAACAAAGGGTAAACATTCTGGAACATACGGCCATCATCTTCAACTCAAAAAACGCCGTTGACAACTTCTTCAAGGTATGCGAAACCCTGAAAGTTGAAATGCCACCGGACATGAAGTATTTCAGCCTCAGCGAGAACAT
>CANHRE010000017.1 GCA_947463095.1 Flavobacteriales bacterium
AAGCTCATGACTAAAAAAATACTCATCACCGGAGCCTCGGGGCTTGTAGGTAGAAAATTAATTTCTCACTTGACAAGTCAAGGCGCTGTATGTAAGGTGCTTACTGCAAATAAAAAGCAAAAATATCAGGAACATCAATACTATTGGAATCCTGAACAGGGGATGATAGATGAGCATTGCCTGGATGACGTGGATGTGGTGATACATCTGGCAGGCGCTGGCATTGCAGGCAAACGCTGGACAGAATCTTACAAAAAGAAGATTATGGATTCCAGGGTAAAAGGTGCGGAATTATTGCTGAATCTGGCCATGAAAAAAAACAAAGTAGTGGAGCATTTCATCAGTGCTTCCGGTATTGGTATTTATGCCTCGGGAACAGATGCCGTGCTTGACGAACAGGCAGCATTGGGGAATGGATTTCTGGCGGATGTATGCAGGCGCTGGGAAGAGGCGGCATTTAATTTTGAACGCATTGGCGCGCAGGTTTCTGTTGTGCGCACTGCTGTGGTGCTGGCCCCCGATGGGGGCTTTCTGGAGCCGTTTAACCTTGCCATGAGGTTCAGGATATTGCCGGTATTCGGCAGTAAAAAGCAGCATTTAAGCTGGATACATCTGGATGACCTGGTTGCCATCTATGCACGTTTGGCATTGGAATCCGGTTTCAGCGGGGTGTATAATGCTTCAGCGCCTGAAGCAACAGAACAGAAGGCGTTTCTTCAAACACTGGCGCTCAGCTGTCATCGTCATTGCCTCTATCCTGTGATGCCCGCCTGGGTTGTGCGCCTGCTTTTTGGCGAACAGGCTGCCTTGTTGCTAAGTGATCAAAAGGTGCGCCCTGCGAAACTATTGTCGCAGGGTTTTGTTTTCACATATCCCAAACTTAGGGAAGCACTTTACAACATCTATGAAAAGTAATGAGCTGGCGGTATTCTGGTTCCGTCGCGATTTAAGAATTCACGATAATGCAGGCCTATTTGCTGCCCTGAACAGTGGATTTCCGGTATTGCCCGTTTTTATCTTCGACCGCAACATTCTGGACGCCCTGCAGGATAAAAAAGATGCACGTGTTATGTTCATCCATCAACAGCTTGCCGCCATCGATGCCATGCTGCGCAGCAGGGGAAGTAGTTTGCTGGTACTGCACGATGAACCGCTGAAGGCATGGGATTCACTGCTAAGCGAATTCAACGTAAAAGCGGTGTTTACCAACCGCGACTACGAGCCCTATGCCCGCAGCCGGGACCAAGCCCTTACTGAAAAACTCGGGCAACATGGTGTGGTATTTCATCAGTACAAAGATCAGGTGTTGTTTGAGCAGGATGAAGTGGTTAAAGATAATGGAACGCCTTATGCCGTCTTCACCCCCTACAGCAAGAAATGGAAATTGCGTTTGCAGGAAAGCGGAATCCCCGAATTTCCGTCGGAATTGCACTTATCAGCACTGATGTTGTGGCAGGCGCCACCTATACCCGAATTGCAGGAACTGGGTTTTGAAGCCTCGGAGGTCGAATTTCCACAACCCACAACCAGCGATGACATCATCGGCCAATATGCCCAGAAACGCGATTTCCCCTCGCTAAGGGGCACCAGCAGGCTCAGCGTGCATTTACGCTTTGGTACCATCAGCGTACGGCAGTTGGCCAAACGCGCCCTGGTGCTAAGTGAAACTTACCTGAATGAACTGATATGGCGTGAGTTCTATATGCAGATTTTATGGCACTATCCACAAGTGGTCAACCATGCGTTTAAACCTGCCTACGACCGCATTTCCTGGCTACGCGATGAAGCATTGTTTAAGTGCTGGTGTGAAGGTAAAACGGGTTACCCCATTGTGGATGCCGGTATGCGGGAACTCAATGCTACGGGCTTCATGCACAACAGAGTGCGCATGATTGTGGCCAGTTTCCTGTGTAAAAACCTGCTCATCGACTGGCGTTGGGGGGAACACTATTTCGCTGCCAAACTGCTGGATTATGAACTGGCATCCAACAACGGTGGCTGGCAATGGGCCGCCGGCAGTGGTGTTGATGCCGCCCCTTACTTCAGGGTTTTTAATCCTGCGCTGCAAACAGAACGATTCGACCCACATGGTGTTTACATCCGAAAATGGGTTCCGGAATATGGCACACCATTATATCCTCACCCTGTGGTAAATTTTCCTGAGTCAAGAAAACGATGCCTGGAGGTTTATAAGGCAGCGCTGGGATAAATAGCTTTCGGAAACAACTTCATTGCCAACATGAGCCAATAAGGTATTCATTCAGGCTAAATGGCATTTTTCGATGTTATTTGCGTACATGTGTAAATCCTTCATCAGTTTCTTCATAGGTATTTGCCAAATATTTCTGCTTCAGGGACAAGGTGCCCTGTATGTACCCAATGGCTTCGCAGACCGTTACATACAGTCTCTGGACATATGGAACATGCCCGGAAGGGATGTAGCCCTGCCCAATCATGCCAATACAGGTAACCGCTTTTACCCCAGAACCGATGTGTTGCGACGATACGCTTCCCGGGCCGGAAGGACTGACTATGAAGGCTATATGCAGCGTTATCTGAGCGTGGATAATCCGGAATTATCTGAAAAACCGATTCCAGTAAAAAGGAAATCGGCAGGACCTTTTTACCGCACACCTTCGCAGCTACTTTACTGGAGTGATTCTACAGATGCCATGCTGGTAAGTCCAGTGTTGAACCTTCAATTTCAAACCGGAGTGCCCATTGTGATGCAGCAAAATACCCGCGGTGCAGAATTCAGGGGGAATATCACTTCGAAACTGTATTTCTATTCGCTGGTAACAGAAAACCAGGTGTTTTTACCTGAATTTATTGATACCATCCGTCGCCGTTATGGTGTGGTACCCGGTGAGGGCTTCATAACGAATATTGAAAAAAATGGTTCTGATTTCCTTCAGGCAAGGGGGTACTTGTCTCTGAGTACCTTGAAAGACCGTGTTCGTATGCTTGCCGGACATGATAAATTGTTCATCGGAAACGGTATACGCAGCCTAATCCTATCCGATTATGCCAAAGAGTTCCTGCATGTCAGGATGCACACCAGTCTGGGTCCTTTCAGATACCAGAACATTTATGCCCGATTGAACGGATTTTTACCTAATACCGGTAATCGTTTGCAGCCGTTGAAATATTTGGCGCTGCATAGAGCATCTGTTCAGGTGACACCCAAGATTGAACTGGCTTTGAGCGAAATGGTGCTGTTTGACCGTAGCGACAGTTTAAGATCCGGTAGCTTTGATGCTGATTATTTGAATCCCGTAATCCTTTATCGGGCATTAGAAAGAAACAATGGCAGCCGCGATAATGCATTTCTTGCTTTCGACTGGAAGTGGAATTTCATTAACAGGTTTCAATGGTACGGACAATTCATGCTTGATGAATTCCGGCTTCAGTATATGCGCACACGCAGTGGCTGGTGGGCCAATAAATACGGTATTCAGACCGGATTGAAATACACCGTTTCCAGGCCTGCTTTTGGTTGGTTGTTTGTTCAGGCTGAAATGAACAGGGTGAGGCCGTATACCTATGGTCACTACCTTCCGCTGCAATCCTACACAAACTATAACCAACCGCTCGCTCATCCCCTTGGCAGTAATTTCCGTGAATACCTGATTTCAGTTCAATACAGGCCGGAAATGCTACAGAACTTATTCGTAAATCTGGATATTATGCTGGCCAAGCGCGGCCTCGACAGCATAAACGGACGGAATTTTGGCAACGATATCCGCGTGAATACCAATACGCGGGCGGCCGAATTCAATCAAAGTATGTTTCAAGGGTACACTATTCAGCGTATAAGCAATGTTCAGTTATTGATTAGTTATATGCTGCGGCATAACCTGTTTCTGGATGCACGATTGCTGTTGCGCAGCTCGGTACATACCAATTTATTGGTGGCGAACGTTAAAGAACATTTTTTTACGCTCGGAGTACGCATGAACATCCAACCAAGGAATTACCTTGAATAAGCAGCAGTTTCAAAAGGTTCATTTACTGTTTTAATGGTCACTCCTGCGAACGAAGCGGGATTGCCTTTTTTAACAATTTACTGTTAGGTTCTTCCTTCAGTTTTTTTCAAGGCGAGCTTGGCAATGGTCTTTTTAACTACAGGCTTGGCAGCAGGTTTTATGACAGCTTTTTTGTTGAAGCATGGGTAGTGGGCTTCGCAGCGGCATTTTTATGATAGGGTTTGCTGGCGTTCTAGAAGCGGGGGAAGTCTTGTGGGGGATAAACTGTTGTTCTGATGATGCAAGTCAAATTAGATTACGTACCCTGTTGTGTATAAAACACGTCCACATGTGTGGATAACGACCTGGTTGTGTGGTAATCACTGATTATTTACATCCACAATCGTTGTGGATATTGAACAATTGATGGGTTTGCTGTCCGATGCTATCCAGCATATGTAGCGGTTTTGGTGGCATGTTCAAGCCAGAAACTCAGGGCCGAAATGCCCGAATCATCTCTAATTTATGTCCCTTTGGGCCGGGCAAACGCTGCACCATCCAGCCGTTCTGCACCAACATTCTGCGGAACGCACCCTGGGCGCAATAGGTAACCATAACAGCCTTTGGTTTCATGAGGGTATGCAGGTGGTTCCAGGTTTGTGCCGACCATAATTCAGGTTGATATTTAGGAGCGAAGGCGTCAAAATACACCAGGTCGGCCAATGGTTCTGCGCAGAAATCCATCAATGCGCAAGGCTGCTTTTTCAGGTGAAAGTGTTCGTGGATCTGGTGAAAACGGGGAGGTATTTCCCAGGGTGTCGTGGCGATTTGACGCTGCTGCGAATGCCACTTCGGATCATACAGTTCTTCACTGGTGATGTATTCTTCTTTAGGGATAGGAACAGGCTCTATTCCGGTATAGAAAATTGGTTGGCGGGCATGGATCAGGGTGAGCTGCGCATTCATTCCGGTACCATAACCAATTTCCAGGATGTGCAGGGTTCGATTTGGATTTTGTTCGTGCATGAATTCCAGACCGGTTTTGATGTACACGTGCAAGGATTCAGAACGTGCTCCCTTGGTGGAATGGTATGTTTCACCAAGTTGAGCATGCCGAAGCGTGCTGCTGCCATCGGCGGTTTCGATACGCTGTAGGTTCATGCGTAACTGAGCCGACGTTCATCAACCTTCAGAAAGGTGAATAACAACAGCGTAAAGGCCCATAGGCTTGAGCCACCGAAGCTCACAAACGGCAGAGGGATGCCAATGATGGGAACCAGTCCGATGGTCATCCCGATGTTGATGCAGAGGTGAAAAAACAAAATACTCGTAACACTGTATCCCAGCACCCGACCGAAATTAGTTGTTTGTCGTTCGGCCAGCATGACCAGGCGAAACAGCAGCCCTAGGTAAACAGCCAGGAACAGCAATACCCCGGCAAAGCCCCATTCCTCGCCGATGGTGCAGAATATGAAATCGGTATGCTGTTCAGGAACGAAACCCATTTTTGTTTGGGTGCCTTCCAGGAAACCGCGCCCTGTCCAACGTCCTGCCCCGATGGCAATTTTGCTTTGTATGAGGTTGAACCCTACTCCTTTATCGTCTTTCTTCAGGCCAAGGATGATTTCGATGCGGTCGCGCTGATAATCGTATAAAACGGTTTTATAGGTAAAGGAAACCAGCCGGGTGAAAACCCAGGAGAACAGCACAAACCCAACAATGATGCCCATCCAGAACCTTGATTTTCTGAACAGGTAAAGCAATAAGAGGGCTATTCCGGTAAGGGGAATAACAATCCACGTAATCAAACTCAGTTTATAAGCCAGCAACACGATGGTTAAAACGGCAAGGATACCTAACCATACAGCGCCCAATAGGAAATACCCAGGCAATCCTTCACGGTACAAAACCAGGAAAAAGCTTAGGAACACAAGGGCAGAACCTGTATCGTTCTGCTTCAATACAATGGCCATGGGGATCAGGAAAATAGCCAAACTGATGCCTATGTTTTTCCACCCTTTGAAGCGCACGCCGTAGGTGCCCAGGAATTTTGCCAGCGCCAGCGCCGTACCAAATTTAGCAAACTCACTGGGCTGTATTCCTATGCCTCCAAAGCCAAACCACGACTGTGCTCCGGAAACTTTCCGCCCTACGAACAACACCGCCAGACACAACACTACCGTGATGCCATAAAATATGTATCCTGTAAACTCGAAAAAATTGGGGTTTGAGAAGGCAACCAACACGATCAGCAAGAAGGCACCAGCCATCCAGATAAGCTGTTTGGTGTACACTTGTTTCATGCTGAGCTGAAACACGGGTTGGGTTCCGGAAGAGGCTGAATATATGTTCAGAAAGCCGAACAAAACCAGCACCGAAAACAGCATCACGGCAATGAAATCCAGTTTAGGATTAAGGTTTTTTCTGTTGCGTGCTGTCGGCATGGGTTTCCGGAACTACGTTTAACTTCTTTAACAAGTGGGGTGCTTCCGTTGCAGCCTGTGATCCCTTTAGGTAATGTTCCATCATCAGGGTGGCGATGGGCGCTGCCCATGTTGCTCCATATCCGGCATTTTCCACCACAACAGCAATGGCTATTTTAGGGTTAATCCTGGGAGCAAAACCAATAAAAAGTGAATGGTCTTCGCCATGTGGATTTTGGGAAGTACCGGTTTTTCCGCACATGGGAATGCTGCTTATGGCTGAAGCCCAGGCTGTTCCACCGGGTTGCATCACATCTGCCATTCCTTCAATGATACTCTCAAAGTAAACGGTGTCCACCATGGTGCGGTGCAAGGTCCGCAGCGATTCAGGCTTGAACATCTGCGTGCCGATACCGTGGATGGCGTGCGGGGTATAATAAAAGCCGCGGTTGGCGATGATGGTCGCCACATTGGCCATTTGCAGCGGGGTGAGCAGTATTTCCCCCTGACCAATAGCCAGTGAAATAATGGTACTGCTCCTCCATTTGTTTCCGTGTCTTTTATCCAGATATGATAAGGTGGGGATGTTGCCTGAAACTTCTCCGGGTATATCCATGCCGAGCCTGGAACCCAGGCCGAAACTGCGCAAATAGGTTTCCAGACGGCTCCAGCCGTTGCGCACATTGCCGTAGTTCGGATTGTCTATGATGTCGCGAAAAACCTGACAGTAATAGGCATTGCAGCTGATGGCCAGGCTTTGTGCCAGGTTGGTGGGTGAAAAGTGTGGGTGACAACCAACGGTCAGGCTGCCCATATGGTAGCCGCCGGCACAGCCATGGGTTGTGGCGGGTGAGAGAACTTCTTCTTGTCTTGCAATGAGCGCAATGACGGGTTTAAAGGTCGACCCCGGAGGGTAAACACCTCGAATGGCCCGGTTATACAGGGGTTTTCCAGGGTTGGTAATCAGTTCCTGAAAGTGACGGTTCCTGTTGGGACCTATCAGCAGGTCGGGGCGATAATCGGGTTTGTTTATCAGGGCCAGAATTTCCCCTGTGGATGGCTCAATGGCTACTATGCTTCCAATTCGGCCTTGCAGCAATTGCTCACCGAACTGCTGTAAGCTAAGGTCGATGCTGCAATAAATATCGGGGCCAGCCAAGGCGCTGCTGTCAAACCTGCCGCCTTCCGCACTGCCTTTTTCGGTATAAAAACGATCCTGCAATACCGTACGTACACCCTTTTTCCCGCGGAGGTATTTTTCATAACCCCGTTCAATTCCTGTAATTCCTGCCAAGTCGCCATTTTTATAATATGCGTCCTGAGCCAGCATTTTTTCTGTTACCTCCCCGATATATCCTACCAAATGCGCTGCAGCTTCATTCCCATACAGCCGGTCGGTTTTTTGTTCCAGGTAAAATCCTTTGTAGCGGTAAAGGTTCTCTTGTATGCGCGTATAATCTGCTAGAGGTAAGTTGGGTAAAAATGTAGCTGATTTGTTGAATGAGTTGTCGCGACGCCTTTGGGTACGTGCCTTAATACGCGCCTGTTCCAGTTTTTTGTCAAACTCCCTGCGATCCATGTGCAGCAGGGTACACAAACCGCCGGTATCAATCCCTTTCAGTTCACCTGGAAAGACAATCAGGTCATAAACAGGACCATTATACACCAGCAATTTTCCATGTCTGTCGTAAATAATTCCCCGGGAAGGATAAATGGTGATTTTCTTGAGCGCGTTATTCACGGCCCTTTTATAGTTTCCTTCATCGAGCACCTGCAGGGAGAAAATCCTTACAACGAAGATGACGCCGATGAAGGCAAACATGAAAAAAAAGGCATAGCGCCTGTTGCTCAGCGGGTTCATCGGATACTGCGCTTGACAAATATAGCTTCCAGCAGCAACACGGATGCCACCGTTCCAGTGGTGCTCAATAATGCAGTAAGCAATACCTGTGGCAGCAGTGAAAAGCGAAATGCTTCATAGTAAAACAGGATGGTATGGTGCACAAAACACATTCCTGTTAAATAAAGCAGGTATGAACCCAAGCCCAACATTCCCCGGCCCGGCCGCTCATATCCTTCTCGCTGTGCCGTTTCAATATTCAAACGGCGGTCAACTATTACCCTTCCAAACGCAAGCAGGGTAGTGGCTGCAGCGTGCAACCCATAGGTGTTTGAAAAGAAGTCAAGCGCAAAGCCGGTTAGGAAACCCAGAACCAGCATGGTATAGCGGTTGGTACTAAACGGAAGTAAAAAGATGAACCATATATAGGGAAAAGGCTTAAACATATAGCCCAGATTGAGTTTGGAAAATACCAGCAACTGAAGCATGAGCAACAGAATGACTGTAAAGCTGTATTTGGCCAGTTCTCTAATCAAGGTTTTCTATGCGCTTGTTTAATGAATCAATCTGCGGACGGTAAATGTCCTTCACCACATAAACACCCCCTAAGCGTGTGAAAGGCGTGCTCAAGCGCACGTTAATCTCGTAGAAGCTGCTGTTGCCTGGTACGCTGAAGGATGCAATTTCACCAATTTCCACTCCGTCCGGAAAATTAGGGGAGTACTGACTGGTGTAAACCTTGAGTCCCTTGCGCAATTTTTCAAATTTGTTGACACCGTTGAGTTGCACATAGGCGGGGTCTTTGCCATCCCAGGATATGAAGCCTTCCCTGAAGCCAATATCAGGGATCATGGGCGACACCCTGAATTTGGAATTTAACACGCTTAATACCAGGCTGAATCCGGGTGAAACATCAAATACTACGCCCACAATACCACCGGGAGAAAGTACCGCCATACCCGGTTTCACTCCTGCATCTGAACCTGCATTCAGGGTAAGAAAGTTGTTGATGCGGTTGGTGCTGCTCTGAATAACGTGCGCCTTGATATAGGTATAACGAGTTGCAGAAATGCTGTCGCGATGATTCCTGAAGTGGGTGGTGTCGCGAAACATGAAATTCTCGTTGAGCTTTTTACGCAGTTGCAGATTTTCCTGCATCAGTTGCGCGTTCATTGATTTAAGGCTGAAATAATCCAGCACCTGTTGCCTGGAAGCAATGATTTTACCGGCGAAACTTCTGGATGTGTTGAAATAGAATGATTGCTGATAGGAGTTGAAGCGCACTACCTGAATCAGGCAGATTAATTGAAGCAGCCCGAAAAAGAAATAAAAAGCATTGGCCTGGATGAAACGAATGATGACATTCATGGTCAGGCCTCAGCCGTTAAGCGGTCATGAGGAATTTGAATTTGCCGATATTTTTCAAAGCGATTCCGGTTCCCCGAACTACCGCGCGGAGCGGATCTTCTGCTACCCTTACCGATAGTTTGGTTTTTTGAGAAAGTCTTTTGTCCAGTCCGCGAAGCAAAGCACCACCACCGGTAAGCCATAAGCCGCTTTGCAGGATGTCTGCCGATAATTCCGGAGGCGTATTTTCAAGAGCCCTCAAAATAGCATCTTCAATTTTAGTAATGGATTTGTCCAGCGAACGGGCAATTTCTCCGTATGAAACGTTGATCTGCTTGGGAATGCCCGTCATCAGGTCGCGACCGAATACCGGATATTCTTCCATAGGAATGTCAAGCTCCTGTAGGGCTGAGCCAACATTGATTTTAATCTTTTCAGCGGTACGCTCACCAATCAGCAGGTTGTGTTCGCGGCGCATATATTCCACAATGTCGAGGTTGAATTCATCACCGGCCACGCGAATGCTCTCATCGCAAACAATACCACCCAGCGCGATAACTGCAATCTCGGTGGTACCGCCGCCGATGTCAATAATCATGTTGCCCATTGGCTCGGTAACATCAATGCCAATACCCACAGCTGCAGCCATAGGTTCATGTATCAGATACACTTCCTTGGCACCGGAGCGCTCCGCGCTGTCTTTTACCGCACGCTTTTCTACTTCAGTGATACCGGAAGGAATGCAAATAACCATCCGCAGCTGAGGGGAAAAGGTGGTCTTGTTATTGTTCATCATCCGAATCATGCCGCGAATCATGTGTTCCGCAGCCTGGAAATCGGCAATTACTCCATCTTTCAACGGACGTATAGTTCGGATCCCTTCGTTTTCCTTGCCGAACATCTGCATGGCCTCTTTGCCTACGGCAATAACATTTCCGGTTGCTTTTTCCAGAGCAATGATGGACGGCTCGTCAACCACAACCCGATCCTTGTGAATAATCAGCGTATTGGCCGTGCCTAAATCTATGGCTAGTTCCTGTGTCAGGAATTTGAAAATACTCATTCGTGTTCCCCTATTTGCCTGAAATGTGAATCATTTGAACAACTTGCGAAGTTATGGGAATAGGAGGGAATCTATGTGCGCTTTTTATGATTATTGCAGCTTTTTTTTTGGGCCTTAACTTCAATGTTTGAAGTGTCTGATTCCTGTTATCACCATAGCTATTCCAGCTTGGTTTGCTGCCTGAATGCTTTCTTCATCTTTGATTGATCCGCCGGGTTGGGCAATAGCTGCCAGTTTCGATGCTGCGCTTATTTCCACACAATCGGGGAAGGGGAAAAACGCATCGCTGGCCATCACGGCCCCGTTGAGGTCGAAGCCGAATTTCTTCGCCTTGGCAATGGCCTGTTCCAGTGCATCTACCCTGCTGGTCTGACCGGTGCCGCTGGCCAACAGTTGTTGGTTCTTCACCAGCACAATGGCATTGCTCTTGGTATGTTTTACCAGCCTGATGGCAAACTCTAAGTCGGCAGATTGGGACGCTGTAGGGTGTTTTTCGGTCACCATCCTGAAGTCAGCATGCCGTTCCGCATTTTGGTCTCGCTCTTGAACCAAGGTGCCATTCAACACGCTGCGCACCATGCGATTGGGCAGCGTGCATTCTTTTTGGCGCAGCAGGATGCGGTTCTTCTTGCTGCTCAGCAACTTTATCGCCTCCGGTTCAAAATCGGGGGCTATGAGTACCTCGAAGAACAGCTCGTGTATGGCCTCGGCTGCGTGAAGGTCAATGCTGCTGTTGCTGATTAAAATGCCGCCAAAGGCGGAAACAGGGTCAGCTTCAAAAGCGGCACGGTAGGCTTCGGAAACGGTCTTTCTTGTGGCCATTCCGCAAGCATTGTTGTGCTTTAAGATGGCAAAACTTACCCCTGCTTCTAAGTTGAAATCACCCATTAATTGCACGGCCGCATCAATGTCCAGTAAGTTGTTATACGAAAGTTCTTTCCCCTGGATCTTGTCGAATATGGCGTTTAAATCGCCTTCAAACCATGCCTTCTGGTGCGGATTCTCACCGTAGCGCAATGGCGTATTCCGGTTTGTGCCAAGCATCCAGGATGCTATCATGGCATCATAACTGCTGCTGACGGAGAAGGCTTTGCCCGCCAGCTCTCGCCGATAGGCTTCGGTGGTGCCTCCATGTTGCAGGTAATGCTCCACAAAGCTGGTTATGTCTTCTTTGGAAGCCAGAATGGAGGTATGCTTGTGGTTCTTTGCTGCTGCGCGGATTAACGAAATGCCGCCAATGTCAATCTTTTCGATGATGGCAGACGCATCTTCTGTCTGCGCCAGGGTTTCCTCGAAAGGGTAGAGGTCTACCACCACCAAATCTATGTACGGAAGCTGGTGCTGTTCCATCTCTCGACGGTCGCTGTCCAGCTCACGCCTTGCCAGAATGCCGCCAAACACCGCAGGATGCAGGGTTTTTACCCTTCCACCCAAAATAGATGGATATCCGGTAACCTGTTCAACCGGGATCACCGGAATACCCAGTTTTTCGATGTAATCCTGGGTTCCTCCTGTACTGTAAATCTGCACACCGGCTTCATGCAATGCCTTGCATAAGGGGTCAATACCGTCTTTGTAAAAAACGGATATCAGGGCACTGCGAATGGGTAACACGCTCATGGTGCCGCAAAATTACCGCAGGCAGTGGCCTTTAGGGATTTTAAACGCGGTGTTTTTGGACATGTTGTACACAACCTCAGCAAAGGCCGTATACCTCTTTTATGTTGCGCCACAGGGCATCGGCGCTGAACAGCCTTGCGCGTTCCCGCATTAGGGGAATTAACTGCGCGCGTTGCTCCGGCATCAACAGCCGCAACATGGCCTCGGCAACAGAGTCGCGCTCGCCGGGCTGGAAATACAGGCAGGTATCGCGTCCCAGCTCCCTGAAAACAGATATATCACTGGCTGCACTGGGTATTTGTGCCGCCATGGCCTCGGCCAGTGGAATACCAAATCCTTCAAAGCCGGAGGGAAGTAAGAATCCATCGGCATTCCGGTACAGTTGCAGCAGTGCTTCCTGGCTGATGTTGGGGTAGAAATGCACGCGTTCCCCAATACCCAGCGATTGTGCAAGCCGCCTGCAGGTTTCAAGGGTGGGCCCTCCGGCGCCGGCAAGCACCAAATGATGATCTATCTGCTTGTGTATGCGCTCCAGCGCCTCTATCAGCACTGCGTGGTTCTTCCTTCCGGTGAAGCTGGAAACGAATAGGAAGTACGGCGCGTTAAGCATGGACGGCAAGAACTTTTCCGGTAAGCTGAAAAAGTCGGGCGCCACATCCTGATAAACCACACGGATGCGCGCAGCCGGTATCCGGTAATAAGTTTGAATGTCTGCAGCCGTTGTTTCACTGGTGGCAATAATTAGGTCGGCATGTTTGCATGCATAACGGCTTTTCAGGTCGTAGATGGTTCGGTCGGCCAGTGGGTAAAAGTTTGGATAGCGCTTGAAAATCAGGTCGTGTATGCTGACCAGTTTCCTGCAGTGCATCTGTCTAGAGGAAAAGGGCAGTTCGTTGCTCAGTCCGTGGTACAAATCCACGGCTTGGCGATTCAGTTGGTGCGTGATGAACCATTCGCGGTATAAGAATTTACGGATTCCCGCACTAAACAGCCGGCAGTGTTGAGGCAGCTCGGGGGCTGGTTTGGGTACACTGGGGGTGCACAGTAAAATTTCTGTATCGGTGCTTCTCGACGCCAGGATATGCACCCAACGCCGGGCGTAGTTACCTAAACCGGTGCGGTTAAACAGATAGCGTTTGGCATCAACAGCAATCAGCACGTTCTCAGGCAGATATACCGTAGTCCCTCAATGCGTCATTGAGGCTGGTTTTCAAGTCGGTGGATGCTTTGCGCTGGCCGATAATCAGGGCGCAGGGCACATAAAAGCTTCCCCCGGGAAATTCCTTTTTGTAGTTACCGGGAACAACCACGCTGCGGGGCGGGATAAAACCTCTGGGTAGCTCGGTACCGCTGTTGGCATCAATGATGTGTGTGCTCATGGTCAGGGTAAGGCCTGCGCCCAGAACAGCCTCGCTCCCTACGCGTACACCCTCCACCACAATGCAGCGCGAGCCGATGAAACAGCCGTCCTCCACAATAACCGGAGCGGCCTGCACCGGTTCCAATACGCCGCCAATACCCACGCCGCCGCTCAGATGTACGTTCTTTCCTATTTGCGCGCAGCTTCCCACGGTAGCCCAGGTGTCCACCATGGTGCCTGAGTCAACCCAGGCGCCAATGTTTACATAAGATGGCATCATGATTACCCCTGGCGCAAGGTAGGCGCCGTGTCTTGCCACCGCATGCGGAACAACACGAACACCCAGGGCTTCATAACCGGATTTAAGCGGCAACTTGTCGTAGAATTCCATAGGCCCGGCGTGCATGGTGTGCATTCCACTGATGGGGAAGTATAGAATCACGGCCTTTTTCACCCATTCATGAACCTTCCACTGCCCATCACCCATGGGTTCGGCCACCCTGAGGGTGCCTGCGTCCAGCAGCGATACCGTTTCGCGGATGGCCTGGCGCACTTCTTCCTGCTCCAGTAAACCGCGGTCATTCCACGCACGGGTAATCAATTCTTCAAGGTTTTGCATTGGCTCTTTATTTGTGGCAAATTTGCGAACGCTTTTACAAATTACAATGTTCAGAGCTCTGTCCTTTTGTTGCATGTTGATGGCTGTTTCAGCTTCATCTTTTGGTCAAACCAGAAACTTCAATATTGAAGATGCCTTCAATCCGGTTTATGCGCCTAAGGGTTTACCGCAACTGCGCTGGATTCCGGGTACCACCAAATTATCCTACGTGGTGAACAACAGCAGCCAGCCCAAACTGGTTGTGTTTGACGCCTATAACCGGGTTAGCGACACCGTGTTGCAACTGGCGCAACTAAAGCAGGCAATTGGCGAAACCGGTCTGGAAAATAAAAAACTGGTTTCATTTCCTGAATTAAACTGGAAAGACGAGCAAAGCCTGTGGTTTGTTTATGACAACAAGCTGCTTCAGTATAACCTTGCCAGCCGTGTAGTTGAAATACGACGTGTGCTGCCTGAAGGTGCCGAAACGCGTGAAATCGCCCCCAAAACATTGAACACAGCTGCAGTGGCCAAGAACAACCTGTATGTGGTAACGGGCTATTCCGACCGCCGAATCACCAACGATGGGGGCAACGGTATTGTTTATGGAGAAGCAGCCCACAGAAATGAATTTGGAATTGATAAAGGATTGTTCTGGAGCCCTTCGGGCACGCGCCTGGCCTTCTATCGTCAAGACGAACGCAGGGTAACCTCATATCCGATTTACGATTTGTCAAAACGCCCCGCAGGCCATACCGATATCCGCTATCCCTGCGCTGGCGACAGCAGCCATACCGTGAGCATCGGTGTTTACGATACCGAAACCGGTCAGTTGAATTACCTGCAAACCGAAGGTTCTTACGACCAATACCTGACCAATGTTACCTGGTCGCCCGACGATGCCTTCATCTATGTGGCCTTGTTAAATCGCGAGCAGAACCACATGCGCCTGTTGCGCTTCGATGCCTTTACCGGAAAACAAGATTTGGTGCTGTTTGAAGAACATGCAGAGAAATGGGTAGAACCGGAACATGGCCCCATCTTTCTTCCAAACAACAAAGACCGCTTTATCTGGCAAAGTGAGCGCGATGGCTGGAACCACATGTACCTGTACCAAACCGATGGTAAATTGCTCGGACAGCTTACCTCAGGGCCCTGGATGGTAAACGAGTTCATCGGTTTTAGCAAAAGTACCGATGTGATTTATTTCACCTCCACCAAAGATTCACCGCTGGAAAAACACCTGTATTCGGTGAAGATTAATGGTGGTAATTTTCAACGACTTTCCGCCGTACAGGGCATGCACCAAATTCTGCCTTCATCGGACAATACCCTGTTTATTGATGTATACAGCAACCGCAAGACCCCCAGGGTGGTGCAGGTAATCAAGACCGATGGGGATGTCAGTGCCACCCTGTTCACCTCACCCAACCCGGTGGCCGACTTTCGCATGGGTCGCACGGAAATTTTTCCCATCCTGAATCAGGGGGTATTGCTGCACAGCAGGATGATTTATCCGCCCGATTTCAACCCCAAACAGAAGTATCCGGTGGTGGTGTATTTGTACGGAGGCCCACATGCCCAGATGGTTACAGAATCCTGGCTGGGCGGCGCCAACCTGTGGATGCACTATATGGCTCAGCAAGGCTATATTGTGTTTACGCTGGATAATCGGGGCTCCTCCAACAGAGGGTACGAATTTGAAAGTGCCATATTCCGCAACCTGGGAACCCTTGAAATGCAGGATCAACTGGCCGGGGTACGCTACCTCCGCCAGTTCCCCTTCGTTGATACCGCCCGAATTGGCGTGCATGGCTGGAGCTTCGGCGGGTTCATGACCACCAGCCTGATGACCCGTTTTCCAGGGGTATATAAAGTAGGTGTTGCCGGTGGACCGGTGATAGACTGGAACTACTACGAAATCATGTACACCGAGCGCTACATGGACAAGCCTCAGGAAAACAAGGAAGGCTATGAAAATGCCAACCTGCTGCGCTATGCCGACAAGTTGAACGGAAGATTGCTGATGATTCATGGTACCGATGACGACGTGGTGCTCTGGCAACACAGCATGCTGTTTGTGGAGCAGGCGGTGAAGGCCAGGAATGCCGCGCTGGATTATTTCATTTATCCCGGCCATAAACACAATGTGGTTGGCCCTGACCGGGTTCATTTATACAAGAAGATTTCCCAATATTTTTTCGATTTCCTTTGATGCATCAGGCGGATAAACGGGTGCATCTGGTGGAATGTCCGCGGGATGCCATGCAGGGACTGAAGCAGATGGTGCCCACGGAACAGAAAATCCGCTACCTGAACCTGCTGCTCGATTGCGGATTTCATACCCTTGACTGCGGAAGTTTTGTTTCTGCAACGGCGGTTCCCCAGCTGGCCGATACCGGCGAAGTACTACAGGGGATAAATCAACATGGAACATTGGATGCCAACCTGTTGGTCATTGTGGGTAATGTCCGCGGTGCCATGGAAGCGGCCCGATTTCCCGGAGTGAAATACCTGGGTTTCCCGCTTTCTGTATCGGAACAATTTCAGCAGCGCAATACCAATGCCACCAGAAGAGAAGCCTTTGAACGCCTGAAGGAAATTCACGGCATTGCTCAGGAGTCCGGAAGGGAATGTGTGGTGTACCTCAGCATGGGATTTGGGAACCCCTTCGGCGATCCTTATTCTGTGCAAGAGGTGATGGATTGGGCTGCCAATCTGGTGCATGCCGGCTTCAGAATCATCTCGCTCAGCGACACCATCGGCAGCGCAAAAGAAGAAGATATTGATACCCTGTTCAGCGCGCTCATTCCCGCCTTTCCGGGAGTGGAATTCGGAGCGCACCTGCACAGTGTGCCCGGCACCTGGCACGGCAAAGTGCAAATCGCGCTGGATGCAGGATGCCGCCGGTTTGACGGCGCACTCCGCGGCTTCGGCGGCTGCCCCTTTGCCATGGATCAACTTACAGGCAACCTGCCCACAGAAACCCTGATTGAATTTCTGGATCAGAACGGTTGGGAAACCGGTATTGACCGCACAGCCCTAAGCCAGGCATTAGCCTTCGCACCGGAGATTTTTAAATGAGGATTAAGTAAGCATGGACTGTGTCTTGCTACTTACCACTTATCACTTACCACTTATCACTTACCACTTTACATTTACTTCCTTTTTGCATTTTCAGATTATGTAGTTAAATTACACGGCAGGAGTATGTCAAGAAATTAATCAATTGACCTTTGCCGTTGTAGATATCGAAACCAATGGAGGCCGACCCGGTCCCGGTGCCATCACGGAAATTGCCGTGCGCATTTCCGACGGAATTAAGCTGATTGCCGCGAAGGAATGGCTGATCAGGCCTGAAATACCGGTGCCTGTTCACATTATGGCCTTAACGGGCATTGATAATAACATGCTCCGCGATGCGCCATCCTTTTCCCAGATTGCCTTGGAAGTGCTGAATATGCTCGACGGACATGTATTTACTGCACACAATGCTGCTTTTGATCTTTCCCACCTGAAAGCAGCGTTTGAAGCCTGCGGCTATGTGTTTAAGCCCCGTTCAATTTGTACCGTGCGCTCGGCACGCAGGTGCTGGCCGGGGTTGAAATCGTATTCCTTGGGCAACCTTTGCGCAGCCTTGGAGATTCCCATCCAAAACAGACATAGGGCAGGAGGGGATGCCGATGCCACAGTGCTGCTCCTCCACAAGATGGCCGCCGGCCTGGGCTTGGATACGCTGCTTTCCGGCACCGCCAGGCGCAATAAAGTCAACCTGCCCGCCGGACTGGACATCAGCGATATTCCTGAAACAACAGGCGTGTACCTGTTTCTGAATGCCGCCGGTAAGGTTCAGTATGTAGGTAAGGCACTAAATCTGCGTAAAAGGGTGTTGCAGCATTTTTATAAAAGTGGCGACGGACAGGCTATGTTGCAGGAAGTAACGGAAATACGCACCGTGCCTTGCGGCAACGAGCTCATGGCGCTTATCACCGAATCAACTTACATCAGAAACCATTGGCCGCCAAACAACAAAGCGTCCAAGTTTAAATCCAGCCCATGTTATATTTCCTGTTTCCACAACCAGGAGGGAGTACCCGTGCTGGCACTTACAGGACAACAAGGCAGCGCTCAGGCCCTGGCCAGGTTCTCCGGCACGGTTGCGGCCCGGAATGCTTTGTCACTACTGCTGAAAGAATACAGCATCTGCAAGGCCTTGAACCACAACAGCCGCGCATCATGCATGCTGGATGACTGCTATTGTAAAGCCCCTTCAGAGCTTAAAATGAAAGAACACCAACATCGGGTAGGTCAACTGCTTCTTCACCTGAAAATGCCGCCTTCTTCCTATGTGCTGAAAGGCCCCGGACGTACTCCCGAAGAATTTGCATGTGTTTGGGTGGAACAAAGCCGCATCATGGCTTATGGTTACCTGAAGCTGGATGAAACCCTTTCACGCGCCAACATGGAAGAGCACCTAACCCCGCTGGAAGACCATCCTTCCCTGCGCGCCATAGCCGCAGGCTATACCGGATGGGCACAGACCCATGCCGAACCCTATCAATTCATGGAATACCCCGTAAACTAAATTATGGAAAAGAATCATAAACTGCCTGCAAACCTGAAACTGCTGCGCAAACGGTCGAAGCGCTCTCAGGAGGAAGTAGCGCGCGCGCTGAACATTACCCGCAGTGCCTACAACAGCTATGAAAATGGAATTGCCGAGCCGGGCATAGACCTCCTGGTCCGGCTGGGAGGCTTCTTTTCCGTATCCATCGACAAGCTGCTGAAGGTAGACCTGTCCACCCTTCCAGAAGGCATTCTGTCGCAAATTGAACGCGGCTACGACATGGACATCACGGGCACAAGGTTGCGTGTGCTTACTACCACTGTGAGCCCTTCCAATGAAGACCAGGTGGAACTTGTTCCGGTGAAGGCCAAGGCCGGCTACGTGAACGGCTTTGCCGACCCCGAGTTCATCAAAGTGCTGCCCGCCTTCAACCTGCCATTCCTCACAGCCGGACGCAAATACCGCTCGTTTCCTATCTCCGGCGACAGCATGCCCCCGGTATGCGATGGCGCATATGTTACCGGCGAGTACCTGCAAAACTGGAACCTCATACGCAATGGACATCCCTACATTGTGGTTACCCAGGATGATGGCATCGTGTTCAAGGTGGTGTACAACCAAATTGAAGACCAGGGAACACTGCTGCTCTGCTCCACTAATCCGCAGTATCAGCCCTATGAAGTAAAAGTTGCCGACGTGCTTGAAATCTGGAAGTTTGTGCACTACATCAACCCGCGCTTTGAAGAACCCAACCCCAACCGCGACCAGCTTACCAATACCGTGCTCGACCTGCAAAAGGAAATGATACGCATCAAGAGCACCTTGAAAAAACTGGATTGAGCCGGGTTGCTTCAGCGGATGATGATTCCGGGTGTTTATTTGCCTTATGGAACAAGCTGATGTGATGATTGTAGGTGCAGGTGTATCGGGTCTGAATGCGGCCTGGTATCTGCAACAGGCAGGGAAGAAGGTGCTGGTGCTCGAGGCGGCAGACCATGTGGGTGGACGCGTGTACAGCGATGTAGATTCAGGGTTCACGTTTGACCGCGGTTTTCAAGTGCTGCAAACGGCCTATCCGGAACTGAACCGCAAGGAAGCTGCTATCGCCATCAATACGCTGCAGCTGCAGCGCTTCTTCCCCGGTGCATTGGTATTCCGTAAGGGCCAAAGGTACCTGTTTGCCGACCCGCTGCGACAGCCTGCGGCGCTGGGATTCACCCTGCTCAATCCCCTGGCTAATCTGCGCGACAAATGGAATACCCTGAAACTGCGCAATAAGATGCTGCGCGGAACAGCGGAAAACTGCTTTACAGGGGATGAAGAACATACGTTGGAATACCTTCAGCGCCTGGGTTTCAGCGAAGGGTACATAAAAAGTTTTTTCCGGCCTTTCCTGCAAGGTATCTTTCTGGATGAACCGGAGCATGTGAGTGCCTCCATGTTTCGATTTGTTTTTCGCGCCTTCTCCGCCGGCGATGCTGCCATTCCCTCCGAAGGTATGGGGGCGCTTCCCAGGGCCATGCGCCAGGCGCTGAGACCTGGAACGGTCATTACGGGGGTGCAGGCGCTGCGCGCGGAACGTCATGAGGTACACAGCGCCGACGGGCAGGTTTGGAATGCCCATCAGGTTCTGGTTACTGCTGCCCATGAAAACCTCACCAAACAAGCTATTCCCGAACTGAACAGCGCATGGAGGCCTGTGCTGAACTTCTATTTCGAAGTAACAAAAAATACCATCAGGCGCCCCAGCCTCTGCCTGAATGCCAACCCGGAGGCTATTATTGGTAACTTCTGCTTCCTGTCGGATGTGGCACCTTCATATGCGCCAAAGGGCAGACACCTGCTCAGTTGTTCCCACACGGGGGGAAGGGAATGGTCGGAAACACTTCAGGAACAGGTTCAAG
This sequence comes from Flavobacteriales bacterium, assembly GCA_947463095.1. Classification (GTDB taxonomy): domain Bacteria; phylum Bacteroidota; class Bacteroidia; order NS11-12g; family UBA955; genus REEB481. The sequence continues at coordinate 20,688 of CANHRE010000017.1, forward strand.
TTGAAATGGCCGATTTGCTGGGACTGCAATCGGATGAACTGATTCCAATAAGGCACTACGCCATTGCTCATGCGCTTCCCGCGCAACAAAGAGTGAGCGATGCCCCCAGGCTGCTCAAAACCGAAAGTGGTGTATGGCTCGCCGGGGATGCCCTGGCCAATAGCTCGCTGAATGCAGCCCTGCGCTCCGGAAGGCTTGCCGCAGATGCCATGTTACGTGCTTGAGCAACTGCAAAAAATCAGCATTCCACGAATCTGAATCATATTGCCACACACGCTGCTTCTGCGGAATTTCGTGTCATTGTTGTTATGTCTTCAGAACAAAAGGAAAAAGAAGAAGTATGTTGTCCTCCGTTTAAGTCTGAACCCTGGCAGGATAAACTACATCATTGGGTTAAAAAGCCTTTCATCAAAACCACCTTGCGCAGTTTTTGGTACATGCCGCTGGGTTTTGGAAAGGCTATGCGCAGACTTGATTCCATAAGACGCAGTAAAAAAGCTGAAAACCCTGATCACCTCACGCTGTCGGAACATCCTTCCAAATGGAGCATAAACCTGCTTCAGGCCGTGGATAAACCTATTCCTGATGTGCAGAGCGAATCCCTTGACGGGACTTTCTACAGCCGTGTTTACGAAGGTGATTACCGCAATATGAGCCAATGGATGAACGATTTTGAGCAGGCGATGAAGAAGAAGAAACTCAAAGCGAAAAGAATGTTTATGTGGTATACAACCTGCCCGGGGTGCGCGAAGAAGTACGGAAAGAATCCTACGGTGATTGTGGCTGAGGTGGGGGAGTAGTTTGAGTTTGGCATTGGGGGGCAATGATAATTGAACAATGAAACGATGGGTAACATATTAGATAAACAAGTAGCGATTATTACCGGTGCGGGTTCTGGGATGGGTCGTGCCATGGCTTTACTTTTTGCCCGTGAGGGCGCGCGGGTCATGGTTTCCGACTTGCGTGAAGATCGTCTGAATGACTTAATGGAACTTGCGAAAAAAGAAGGGTTACACCTAATTACTTGTAAGGCCGATATGAGCATTCAGGAGGATGTGGAGCGCGTGATTCAGGCAACATTGGTTCAATGGCAGACCCTGGACATTCTGGTGAACAACGCAGGCATCATGGATCATTTTGCTCCGGTAGGTGAACTTGATGATGCTACCTGGAACCAAGTGATGAAGGTGAATGCCGAAGCGCCTTTTCGCACCATGCGCAGTGCTGTTAAGATTTTTCTGGCTAAAGGGAAGGGGGTTATTATCAACGTGGCCTCTGTGGGTGGTTTGCAGGCCGGCAGGGCAGGGGCCGCCTATACCGCCAGTAAGCATGCCCTGATTGGCTTATCGCGAAATACCGGATATATGTATGCCAAATCAGGCATTCGCTGCAACGTGATTGCACCCGGCGCGGTGAATACCAATATTTCAGAAACCATAAATTTTGCTGCCATCACGCCGTTAATCAATGAGCGCATCATGACCGGGCTTGCCCTGAATCCCCGTATCGCAGAACCTGAGGAAATTGCCCGTGTGGCGCTGTTCCTCGCTTCCGATGCTGCCAGCTTTGTTAATGCGGCTGTGCTTACCGCCGATGGCGGCTGGAGCGCCTATTGATTGTTTGCAGCCTTTCGTTATCCGTTTGAAAACGTTTGTGGGAGGTAAACGTTTTGTTATGTATCCTTGAAGGATTTTTAACATGAAACGTTTCCTCTTTTCCTCTATAGCCCTGTTTGGAACGGTTGCCTGCTCGTTTGCTCAGGAAGCCTCCATATCGAAAACAGCCGTGCTGCGAAGTGTCCGGGAAAATCCCGCTGCCATGGGCGTTCAGGCGAATGACCTGAAGGAACTCGCCGTCCAGGATGTGTATGTCAGCAGGCATAATGGCATCACCCATGCCTATGTTCAACAGGGACTGAATGGCAGGAAGATTTATAAAGCTGTAAGCAGCATCCATTTTAATAAGCAAGGTATACCGGTGCACCGTTCCCCCGGCTTTATTCATGATTTATCAACGGTTCAGGATTTGGGCATCATGCCGGTAAGTGCGCTGTTGCAGAAGGCCGGAGCCTTGCATGAAACAGATTTATCCGGTCGTGTGGCTGTGGACATCACAGGCTTGGAACCCTTCCGCAAGGAATATGAACCCTCTAAAGTATATACCGAGCAGGTTTATGCATTGGTCAACGCACAACTCCGCAATGCCCTATTGGTGATCTTCCAGTCTTCAGATGGAAACGACTGGTGGAATATGCTGCTTGACGCTGCCAACGGAAATCTTCTTGAAGAACACAACTGGACCCTTCATTGCGCTCCCGCTGCCGCCGCCGCCAGTGGCAGCTATAATTACCGCGTGTTTAATCTTCCTTCCGAAAGTCCGAACCATGGAAACAGGGTTACCCTCATCAACAGCCCCGACGATCAGGCCTCGCCTTTCGGATGGCATGATACCGATGGAATAGCAGGATCAGAATACAGCGTCACCCGCGGTAATAATGCCTATGCCAGCGAGGATGCCGATGCCAACAACAGGCCGGGATACTCGCCCGATGGTGGTGCCAGCCTGCTGTTCGATTATCCCTGGGATTCGCTGAACAGCAACCCGGTTGCGTTCCGCGACTTCGCCATCACCAACCTGTTCGTGGCCAACAATACCGTGCACGATGTGATGTGGCGCTATGGCTTTGATGAGCCCGCCGGCAACTTCCAGGTGAATAATTACGGACGTGGTGGTCTGGGTGGCGACGAGGTGTTTGCCGATGCTCAGGATGGCAGCGGTACCAACAATGCCAACTTTGCCACACCTCCCGATGGAACCAATCCCCGCATGCAGATGTATATCTGGAAAAGCGGCGGCAGCTCAAACGTATTTGAAGTTTTAAGCCCATCTTCAGTGAAGGGCCGCTATACCATTTCGATGGCCGGCTTCGGACCGCGCCTCACGGCTACACCCATCACCGGGAAACTGGTTTGGGTGAACGATGGCTCAGCCAACCCGAGCAGAGGCTGCTCTGCCATCCAGAACACCGCAGACCTGCAGGGCAACATTGCCGTGATTGATCGCGGTGACTGCATCTTCCCAACCAAAGTACTCAATGCCCAAAATGCGGGTGCCAAGGCAGTTATTGTGGTGAACAACCAGGCAGGAAATCCTTTTTCCATGAGCGGGAGCGGTGCTGGCATTAACATTCCGGCCATGATGATCAGCCAGGCTAATGGCACTACGCTTTCCGCCTCCATCACTGCGGGAACAGCCACTGCTACCCTTTACGACAGCAGCGCAGCAGGTAAAACCTTCGATTCAGATCTGGATCATGGAGTCATTGCGCATGAATACGGCCACGGTGTATCTACCCGCCTTACCTGCGGACCGGCCAACTCCAGCGGACTTACCAACGATGAACAGATGGGTGAAGGCTGGAGCGACTTTTTCTCACTGTCGTTTACTGTCCGCAAAAGCGATATCGGTTCTTCACCACGCGGTATTGGTACCTACCTGCTAGGTCAGCCTGTAACCGGCGCCGGCATTCGCACCTATCCATACAGTACCAATATGACGGTGAACCCCCATACCTATAACAATATTTCTAAAGCCCTCAGTGGTACCAGGGTTTCCCCGCACTATGTGGGCGAAATATGGTGCAGCATGCTGTGGGACTTGTATTGGAACATGGTTGCGCGCGATGGATTTGATGAAAACCTGACCACCGGCAAAGGCGGCAACAACACCTGCATCCAATTGGTGGTGGACGGAATGAAGCTGCAAAAATGTAACCCCGGCTTTATTGATGCCCGCAATGCCATCCTCAAGGCTGATTCCATCAACAACAAAGGCGCCAACAGCGGCCTCATCTGGGAAACCTTCGCCCGTCGCGGACTTGGATTTAAAGCAGATCAGGGCAATGAAGATGACGTTACCGACGGCACCCAGGACTTCAGCATACCCGGTACCACCGGCCTGCAGCAGGTTCAGGCGGCAAGCTGGCGTATCTTCCCCAACCCTGCAAACGATGTGTTGTATCTGGAACCGCTGAACAGCCGCGGCGCCGTGAACGTCCGCATCAGCGACCTCAGCGGTCGTGTGGTTTTGGAACGTACCTTCTCCAAGTCGAATGAACCCATCATGCTCGACATCAATTCCCTGAGCAACGGAATGTACCTGCTTCAAACCGGACAAGGTACAACGTTGAAGTTTCAGGTGATGAAATAAAAAGGGATAAGTGACCTTGCTGTCATCCTGGGCTGCTTGCCCCTACCGGGCTGCGTAGCAGATTGGTAGGGGAGCTTGTCGAAGGGCGCTGCTCATTACTTAGCTCTTGTTGTCCTCAGATTCACCATCTCAACAGTGAAGGCGAAGGCCATTGAACTATAAATGTATCCCTTGTCGAAATGAGCATGGAAGCCTTCAGCCACCAGTGAAACGCCAATTAGAATCAGGAAGCTGAGCGCCAGAATTTTAATGGATGGATGTTTGTTCACGAAGCTGGAAATCGGGCCTGCTGCCAGCAGCATCACCACCATGCTGAGCACTACTGCGGTAATCATCACCCACAGGTGTTTCACCATGCCGACAGCGGTAATCACCGAATCAATAGAGAATACCACATTGAGCAGTAACAGCTGCAGCAACACATTGCGCACGTCTTTTGACTTTTTACCCAGTTCCTCGTCGCGGTTGGTTTCCAGCTTCTCGTGGATTTCGCGTACACTCTGATAAATCAAGAAGATGCCGCCCAGCAGCAACACCAGGTCTTTTCCTGTGAAGGAATAATCGCGCACCTTCAATAAAGGCTCTTGCAACGCCAGAATCACTGAAATGCCCATCAGCATAATGATGCGCACCACCATGCCTATGATCAGGCCATTGCGGCGCGTAGCAGCCTGCTTATCCTGAGGTAGCTTGCCGGCCAGAATAGAAATGAAGATTACATTGTCAATGCCCAGAATCACTTCCAGGATGGTTAGTGTGAGCAATCCGAGCAGGATCTGGGTGCTTATTTCAAATTCCATGATGTTCTTGTATGCGCTTCAAAATTACGTCAGTTGTGGCATTTAAATCGCCCGGGTCGAGCCATGCTGCTTCCAGCTGATTTCTGAACCAGGTATATTGCCTTTTAGCATAGCGCCGGGTGTTCATGGCAATCCGGGTCTGTGTTTCTTTTAAATCCAGAGTTCCGTCCAAATGGGCAAACATTTCTGTGTAGCCCACAGTTTGCAGGGCCGGCAAATGCGACAAATGCTTCAAAGCTGCTGCTTCTTCTTTTAAGCCCATTTGTATCATGGCAGCGGTGCGCTTTTCGATCTGTTGGTACAGCCGCTCCCTTCCCGGGTCGATGGCAAAACTGAGTATGTCGAAGGAGCGCTCCTGTTTATGACCTTTGCGCAGTGCTGAAAGTGTACTACCCGAGGCCAGCACCAGTTCCAGAGCCCTTTGTACCCTGCGCGGATTATTGGTATTCAGCAGGGCGGATGCTTCTGGATCGCGGCGCAGTAAAAGTTCCAGCTGGTCTTGAGGCTCCATGTGACGGATGGTTTCCTGCAGTGCTTCAGGTACTTCTGGAAAGCGATCAAATCCTTCCAGTAAAGCCTTGATATACAGTCCGCTTCCGCCCGCAGCGATGATCAGGGGATGTTGTTTAAATAATGTTTCAAGAACAGTTCCCGCTTCTGCTCCGTAACTGCCTGCGGTGAGTGGCTGCTCTACCGGGCGGTCGGCAATAAAATAGTGTTCAGCACGCGAAAGCTCTTCTTTCGAAGGACGGGCCACACCAATGTTTAACTCACGGTAACATTGTCTGGAATCGGTAGAAATGATGGGAACCCTGCCAAGTTGTTCAGCCAATGCTACTGCCAGGGCGGTTTTGCCTCCGGCCGTCGGACCGGCGATGAGCAACAGCAAAGGGCGGGATGTCATACTGGTCAGCGCTCTTCTTCCTCGTGGAAGCCGCCGCCCAGTTCACCCTCGTCGAAGTTATCGCTGTCACCGAAGCCCAGGTCATCTTCTTCGTCCTCGTCCTCATCATCAACCAGCAATTCCTCTTCACCGGCAGGGCCATCGCCTTTGCGGCCTGCAATCATGCGGGCAGCAAGTTCTTCAAACTCGGCATCATCCACAATCTTAAAGCGGCTGGCACCCTCGTGTTGCCTGGGTGCTTTGCCCAATGAGCGGAATACACTGGGATACGATTTCCCTTTTTCATCTTCCAGAATTTGGGTGAGTTCACAGAACAGCGTCCACATCTGGATGAAATCATACACATAAACGAAACGCTGGTGCGGGTCGTTTACATAATCGCGCATGCGGGCATCCTTCATCAGGGGTTTTGGTTCAGCCTGGTCGCTTTCCTCCAGCCCCATATCCACCAGAGTAACCTCCAGGCGTTTTTTCCAATGATCGTCGCTCATGTAGAAAGAGGCGGGCTCTTTTTTGTCGAAGCCGATGGAATCCAGGATGCAGTTGTGGAAATCCAGGAAGGTATTGGAAGCCTGCACATCTATCCAGCGGACGATGTCTTCATCTTCTTCAAACCAAACTTTAAAGCGGTAAATCATGCGGTTAGAACTACAAAATTAAGTTCTTTCCGCAGCATATTCCACCGTTGGCCTCATGGTCTGCAACCCTTTATTTTGCAATAATGTCTTTGGAACTCGATGCCGATGCGCTCAGGAAGGTGATTCTGGTGGGCGACCGTATCCTCATCAAGCCACTTGCGCCTGCAGAAAAAACGGGCAGCGGACTGTTTCTTCCTCCCGGTGTGGTAGAGCAGGAGCCCATGAATTCAGGCTATGTAGTGAAGGTGGGGCCGGGCTATCCGATTCCCGCGCTGATGGATCCGGAAGAGAGCTGGAAACCCCGCCATCAGGAAGTTCAATATCTGCCCCTGCAACCTCGCGAAGGTGATTTGGCGGTGTACCTGCATAAGAGTGGCTGGGAGGTGGAATTTAATAAAGAAAAATACGCCATTGTTCCCCAGAATGCCATCCTGATGCTGGTGCGCGATGATGAACTGCTGGACTAAACCATCTGAAAAGCCGCTTATGCTGTTTATTTTTGAATGATGCAATTTCAGGGAAACCTACCTACCAAGCTGCCCCTGGCGGGAACCACCATCTTCACGGTAATGTCGGCCCTGGCCAGAGAACATCAGGCCCTGAATATGGCTCAGGGATTCCCTGATTTCGCCTGTTCGCCAAAGCTCATCGAACTGGTGAGCCACTATATGAAACAGGGTTTTAATCAGTATGCGCCTATGCCCGGGGTGCCTGCCCTGCGACATAAATTGTCGGAGAAGGTTGCGCGCATGTATTCGGCGTCCTACGACCCTGAATCGGAAATCACCATCGTGCCCGGCGGTACCATCGGCCTGTATGCCGCCATCAGCGCCGTGGTGCGCGAAAACGACGAGGTCATCATCATCGAACCCGCCTACGATTCTTACGCCCCGGCAGTAGAAATGAACGGCGGCAAGCCTGTTTTTGTAAAACTTAAGCCTCAGGATTTCTCCGTTGACTGGAACGAGGTGAAAAACCGCATCAACTTCCGCACACGCCTCATCATCATCAACAGCCCGCATAATCCTACGGGTGCAGTGCTGAGTGCCGCCGATATGCTGAAGCTGGAAAAGCTGGTGGAGAATACCGATATCGTCATTCTGAGCGATGAAGTATATGAACACATCATCTTCGACGGAGTGGAACACCAAAGTGTGGCCCGGTTTCCCAAGCTTGCTGCCCGCAGCTTTATTGTTGGCTCCTTCGGAAAAACCTACCACAACACCGGCTGGAAGATGGGCTTTGTGCTGGCTCCGGAAAACCTGACCCTGGAGTTTCGCAAGATCTATCAGTACATGGCCTTCGCAGCCAATACGCCGATACAGTATGCCCTGGCCGATTACCTCGACGATCAGCAGGCATATTTGGGGCTTCCTGCCTTTTACCAGCATAAGCGCGACTATTTCCGCAGCCTGCTGAAGGGAACACGCTTCAAATTATATCCCTGCCAGGGTACCTATTTCCAGTTGCTGGGCTATGAAAAAATCAGTACAGAACTCGATACCGACCTCGCACGCACCTGGATCCGTGATCACAAAATAGCGTCCATTCCTGTATCCGTTTTTTACCGAGATAAGTCAGACCATCACCTGCTGCGTTTCTGTTTTGCCAAAGAAGACGCTACACTGGAACAGGCAGCGAAGTTGTTGAGGGCTATTTCAGAAAAGGCATGAACCCATTGAAGCTGGCTCTGGTTCAGATGGAGTTGTTCTGGGAACAGCCGGAACGGAATCTGGATCACGTACAGGCCTTGTTGATGGCGCATCCCGGCGCAGATGTATATGTGCTGCCCGAAATGTTCAGCACGGGCTTCTCCATGAACCCCGAACAATTTGCTGCGCGCATGGACGGAACAGAAGTGCAGCGCATGCAAGCGTGGGCCGCACAATTGAATGCCGCCGTAGCGGGTTCTCTGATGATGCAGCATGAGGATGGCTATGTGAACCGTTTCCTCTTCGTGCTGCCGGATGGTACGGTGCATTATTACGACAAGAAACACCTGTTCAGCCTGGGCAGCGAGCATCGGCACTACCGGCCTGGAAACAATCAATGTACGGTGGAATGGCGGGGCTGGCGCATCGCCCTGTATGTTTGCTACGACCTGCGCTTTCCGGCCTGGTGCCGTAACATCAGCGACGCGCACCTGACCTTGTTTACCGCCAACTGGCCCGATACCCGCATTGCCCACTGGGATATCCTCTTGCCGGCCCGGGCCGTGGAGAACCAGTATTACGTAGCCGGCGTGAACAGGGTAGGAGCCGACGGTAACGGCATCGCCCACAGCGGACATACCGCCTTGTACGACTTCGCCGGAAAAACCCTGCTCCGCGCTCCGGACGGGGAAGAAGCGGTGATGATGACCGAACTGGACCCCGACGCGCTGAAGCTCTATCGCAGGCAATTGCCCTTTTTGAAGGATAGGGATGGGTTTGCGATAAACGGCTTGAATTTCAATACAACCCCATCAGGAATGAATAACAAGGAAGTTGATTTTTGAAAAGGCTTATCCTGTTTCGATTCACTGCTGTCCAAAACTTTTTTTATTGAACAGGTAGTGCGCATATTATCAAGGGGTTAGCAGTCTATTTTTAACTATTTTTATTTTCACCTCCCCCCCACACCTAATCAAACATATTCTATTTTCTTACTTTTTCCTTGATGAAAAAGTAAGCAAAAAATCAAGGCTGCAAATGATGAAAGGCGCACACTTGCAATCAGCCGAATGCCTGCCCCCACGGCTCGTTGCTAACGCAACTCGGTGGGGGCAAGCGGATAAAGGAAATTTCTGGTAACACGTCATTTGAGGCCGATCCTTTTGCGGCTTAGCTGGGTTGTGGTTGGTGGAATGGGTAATGAACGGTTACGGAAGACCTCCACTTGTTGTGAGACAGCTTGCCAAATTTGGCTACAAGCAATGTATATTAGCCCCGGAAGGGCAGCTTGCCCCCCTGTCGCTCATTACATTCGCTTACGGGGCAGGCGTAAGCGGAGTGATGCGGGGATATATTCATAGCAATAACAGGAAACAAACATTCAAAGCCCCCCCTGTCGCTTCGCTCAGGGGGCAAGCAGGGGCTTAATATTAAGTTGTTTAAGAGTTTCTACCATTTTGTAATTGTTCTGCAATTCAAAGGCAGGTCTATATACCCAACATTAGCTAAAAATTGTTTTGGACAGATGTGGTTTCGATTAAATTTTATATTGATTGACAGCCTCGGCAACTGGTCATAGGATTAAAAGTCGTTAATTAAAATAAAATTCATCAGGTTTTCCAGTTCATCAAGATCTAAAGACGCATTATAAATTCTCTCTAATTTAATTCTGTGATAGTCATGAATAATGAAATTACGGAATGTTCGAGGAATATGCCATGGGTATTCGTATTTTTCTAAAATGTCCATGTCAATATGTCTGATGGCTTCACCGATAATAAGGAACTGAAACTTCACAGCGCTTTGGGTCTGCACGTCTTGATAAAACGCTTCTTCGCTAATCCCGGAAGTGAATGCTTTAATGAAACGAATGGCCTCTAGGATATGGCCTACTCTCTCCTTTGGTGTTGGTTTAACCATAAATTCTAATCAAATCGTTTTGTGCAGTTTTCCAGGCGAAATCATGGAGATTGCCTTTTTCTACAAGATCTACTTTCCTATTTATTTCTTTTTCTATCAGATAGGTGATGTCTGCCAAATCAAATATTGAATATTTCTTCTTGTTATTGAATGATATCATGATGTCAACATCGCTATCAGATGTTGGTTCACCTCGTGCAAAGGAGCCAAAAATCCAAGCATCGGAGACGCGCCCATCTATTGTTAAGATAGTTTGAATACGGTTGACTATGTCTGAAACCAGAAGTTTCCCACCCACATTGTAAGTGACAGATTCCTCCGCCACCTGCAAGGCCTTTAAAGCCAGGGCTTCGTGGCCGATTTCGTAAAGCACTTTATCACTGAGGAACAATACCAGCAATTCTTCGGGTTCCTGTTGATATAATCCAGCCAGTTTCTTTACAATTTCCCGGGTTAATCGCCGCTCACCCCGTTCCATCTTGCTCAGGATGGCTACGTCAACATCCAACAGGGCGGCCACTTTCCGCAAAGGCAGCTTGCGCTCTTGCCTTAAGCGGCGAAGCCTTGCTCCAAGACCTTCTGTTGACAGCATCATATTTGACAAATAATGTCAAAAATAATTTTATTCGAGGAGCATTGCAAGTGTCAAGGCTCTGCTGACACTTACCTGATGGGATACTTGCAGGTAAGCTACTATTTCTCTGCGGGCAGCAGGCCTTACCACTTTTTTGACAGCACGTCCTTGAGCATCTTGTTGTCAAGGGCCAGTTCGGCATACATGTGTTTCAGCTTACGATTCTCCTCTTCCAGTTCCTTAAGTCGCCGCAGGTGTTCACCGTCCATACCGGAGTACTTCTTTTTCCAATTGTACAAAGTCTGCGGGTTGATGCCCAGTTCCCGGCTGATGTCCGACACTGAACGCCCGTTTTCCGCTTCCTTAATGGCCTTGAAAATCTGGCTTTCTGTGAATTTGGTCTTCTTCATGTTCGTGATTATGAGTCAGCTGTTTTGCCAACTTATGACCACTCCGATTTTCGGGGGGGGGGCTTACACTACCATACCCCCTGAAATTCCCCAATTTTTACAATGGCCGCACATCCATGGCCGGACCAGACATTCCCGGCTGACCATCGCGACCCGAAGGACCGCGCGAACCCCTGCGACCCGTAACCAACAAATCTATCAGGCGTTTTGAGTTTGGGTCGCTGCCACCCGGGCCGCCGCCACCACCGTCACCACCCCGTCCACCTGCCCCTCCTGCATTGTTAAGCTTAATGAGGTGCAGGTGTGGCATGGCCGCGCTATCTGCGTAAACAGTTAATCTACCTCCGTTTCCACCAAAACCGCCATCACCGCCCCGCCCGCCATCACCGCCCAATCCCGGATCTCTGCCGCTGCAGTAGTTTGTGGCCGCTGTGCCGTCGCCGCCGCCCCCGCCTTTTCCGCCTTTGCCACCGGCACCACCGGTACCTCCCTGAAGGTTTACAACAATACCGGCCCCTATAGAAAAATCAATAATATGGGTTTGGGTTGGTCCGGCGCCATTTACAATAACATGAAAGAGGTTTCCCTGTTCCTGCCTTATTTCCAACTGCACATCGCCTCCGCGACCGCCGTTTTTGCCCGGTGAGCCCTGACTGCCCGATGTGCCGTCTGTTCCATCTTGGCCCCAATTGCCTGAATTCCCCAGATAACCATCTGCGCCTTCGCCGCCCGGCGCATTCACCACCACTGTTTGGTTAAAAACTACGGGCAGGTTAAAAATGTACCTTTCTCCGTTGCAGCGGTTTGCAAGCATCACAGGATAGGTGGGTGCTTTGTAATCTGAGGGTATGCACATGGTGGATTTGGACAACCCCACATGCTCTGTTGACATGGAAAAATATTCTCTTAGCAGCGATCCGGCCTGGGCGTAGCGAGTTTCACCATTTATATCCACCGATGGGTAAGTGTTTAAACGCTGTCCCGGAGTAACCGCATTCGGGTAGGGCAGTGCCTCTATGCTTAGCTTGGTCGGTGAAAGCAGTAATGAAACCTTTTCTCCGGTTTTTAGCAGTTCCACTGTTAGTTTTAAAGGTTTACACATGGGTATTTCGGGCTTCAACAGCCCAATTTCCATGGTTTTGGCATTGTCGCACTGAATATTGAATTTCCGATTCGGAAAAACGATGGCCTCACCCAGCACACGGGTTTTTCTGCCATGTTCAGGTTCATACACAATACTGTATTTCAACAGCCCATCGTCCCAGGGAATGCTGTCGGTCCACCTCAGTGTAAAACCCTGTGCCCTCAACCCGCCATATAAATCACCCAAAAACAAAAGCACCGCAAGGTGTTTTCTCATACGGTTTATTACAGAAAAGGGATGGTATGCCCCCAAATGCATCGACCACCGATAAGAAAAATAGCCGCAATGCCAATCAACGTTCTCAATAAATTATCGCGACACTTTTCTATGAAATTCATTTAAAATCGCATACCACATCTGTCCAAAATAAATTTTTGCCAATATTGGTAAAGATTCCTGCCTTTAAATCGTGGAACCATTCCAAAATAGTGGCAACTCTTCAAGAACTTAATATGCCCCCGCCGCTCGCTGCACGTTATAGTGAGACTGTCATGGTGAGCGTCCCTGCCCATACTTGTAGGGGTCGAACTACGAACTACGGGCGGGGCAAGTTGTGGTTCCCCGCCGCTCGCTTTGCTCGGGCGGGGTGACAGGCTTTTTGGCTCACCATGACAGATTTAATTACCCATTCCAGCAAAAGGATCGGCCTCAAATGACGTGTTACCAGAAATTTCCTTTATCCGCTTGCCCCCACCGAGTTGCAAAGTAACTGCTTGCCCCCACTGGATTGCGCAGCAAGACACCGTGGGGGTGGGGGAGCACGCGAGGAGATCGCGGCAGGCATTCGGCCGATTGCAAGTGTGCGCCTTTCATCATTTGCAGCCTTGATTTTTTGCATCCTTTTTCATCAAGGAAAAAGTAAGAGAAAAGAATAGAATATGATTGATTCGGTGTGGGGGTAAAAATCAAACATACGGTTTCCGGCAGCCTATGCGTTGGACATCCGAAGGATTTTTATTGCTGAGCCATTCAGAAACCAATTCATGGACCTTCACCAAAATTGCTTCAGTGGGTTTTAAATCCAGGAAAAACAAGGAATGAGGATGGGGCTAAGTCCACCTGACACGACACACGCCTGTATTCCCCCCACAAAATCTCCGCCTCCTACTTCATCCATTCCGTCTATTTTGCAAGCATGAAACCGGAATATCTTTCAGCGGAAGAAGCCTTATCTGTTGTGCAAAGCGGCCACAGGGTCTTTATCCAGGGCAGCGCCGCCACGCCGCTGACCTTAACCCGTGCCCTGGCGGCCCGGGCTCCGGAATTGAAACAGGTGGAACTGGTGGCCCTGAGCACCTTCGGCAACATGGGTCTGCCGGTGGCTGCGCATCCCGACAGCTTTTACATCAATTCCCTGTTTGTGTCGGCCAATGTGCGCGAAGCCGTGAACGGCGAACAGGGTGATTATATCCCCGTATTCCTTTCAGAAATCAGCCGCCTGTTCGACCGGGGAATTCTGCCCCTGGATGTGGCTTTGGTGCATGTTTCACCGCCCGATAAACACGGATACTGTTCCCTGGGCGTATCGGTGGATGTGGCGCGCAGCGCGGTCAAAAATGCGAAACATGTCATTGCCCAGGTGAACCCCAAGATGCCGCGTACCCTCGGCGACGGTCTGGTGCACATGAGGGAACTGCATACCCTGGTAACCTGCAATGATCCGCTGCCTGAATGTTCCTATGCCGGAGAAAGCAGCGAAGTGGAACGGCAAATCGGGAAGCATGTGGCATCGCTCATCGAAGACGGAGCCACCCTTCAAATGGGCATCGGCACCGTTCCGGATGCCGTGTTACACGAACTGAAGGGCCACCGCGATCTGGGCGTTCATACCGAAATGTTCTCCGATGGGGTGGTGGAACTCCTGCAAAGAGGCGTGATTACCAACCGCTTCAAACGCAAGCACCGCCGCAAAGTGGTGGCATCCTTCGCCTTCGGCAGCCAATGGCTGTATGACTTTATCGATGACAACCCCGGCTTTGCCTTTCTGGAAGCCGATTACGTGAACGATCCGGATGTCATCCGCAAGAACCCCAAGGTGGCCGCCATCAACAGCGCCATCGAAATTGACATCACCGGACAGGTATGTGCCGATTCTATTGGAACCATGCAATATTCCGGCGTGGGTGGGCAGATGGATTTCATGCGCGGCGCGGCATTGTCGGAAGGAGGGAAGCCCATCATTGCCATGCCTTCCACTACGCATCGCGGCGATTCGCGCATTGTGCCCTTTTTGAAACAAGGCGCCGGCGTGGTAACAACCCGAGCTCATGTGCATTACGTGGTTACGGAATTCGGTGTGGCGTACTTGTTTGGAAAGAACCTGAAACAGCGTGCTTATGCGTTGCTGAACATTGCCCATCCCAACCACAGGAATGCGCTGGAGGAAGAAATATTCCATCGCTTCGGCAAGCCATGAGTTCTATTTCTTTAACTTGCTATTTCGGCTTTTATGAAAAGAAGGAAATTCATCGCGACCGGCACTGCGGGTCTTCTGGCCACGGCGCTGAAAGCGGAGCGTTTCCCGGAGGCCAGGCCTGAATCACTGATCCTATCTACCTGGAGGTTTGGAGTGCCGGCCAACGAGGCGGCCATGGCTGCGCTGCGCGAGGGTAAATCCGTGCTCGATGCCGTGGAGGCCGGCGTGCGTGTGCCTGAAGCCGATCCCTCGGTAAGCAGCGTAGGCTATGGCGGCTACCCGGACCGCGATGGCCGTGTTACGCTGGATGCCTGCATCATGGATGGCGACGGGCGCTGCGGCAGCGTGACCTTCCTGCAACACATCATGCACCCGGTTTCTGTAGCGCGCAAGGTGATGGAGCAAACGCCCCATGTGATGCTGAGTGGGGAAGGTGCCTACCGTTTTGCCATAGAGCAGGGCTTTGAACCGGTGAACCTGCTAACGGCTGAAGCCGAAGTCGCCTGGAAGAAATGGGTACAGGACAACCACTACCAACCACTTCCACCTGAAGACATCCACGATACCATCGGCATGATCGCCATGGACAGGAATGGGAAGATTGCCGGCGCCTGCACCACCAGCGGCATCGCCTTCAAAATGCACGGCAGGGTGGGCGATTCCCCGATTATTGGGGCGGGCCTGTTCGCAACAAACGGCGTGGGCGCAGCAACGGCCACCGGTGTGGGAGAAGAAGTAATCCGCATTGCGGGTTCTGCCATTGTGGTGGAATTGATGCGCCATGGGAAAAGTCCGCAATATGCCGTGGAGGAAGCTATACGCAGAATTGCCGGACATGTGGGCGATAAAGGCAAAACCATGCAACTGGGCATGCTGGCTCTGGATGCGAAAGGCCGCTACGGTGCTTTCTCGCTCGCGCCCGGATTTCAATATGCCTGCACCCTGAACGGCATAACCACCCTGTTCAACAGCAAATCATTATATCCCTGATTAGGTTCAGGCCACTTTATTCCCGACCTTTGCACCAGGAAGTTTAACAACTCATGCTTCCTGTACTCCGCAAAATGTTGTGATACCATTCCCCCTCAAGGGTGTTCGGGTGTTCAACTTACTGCAGAATACCTGAATACCAAACCTATGGCTAAATCGAAAAGCACCTTCAACAAAAAACAGATTGCCGACAAAAAGCGCAAAAAACAAAAAGAGAAATTGGAAAAACGGCTGGATAAGAAAAATTTGCCCACAGCCAGCTGGGAAAGTATGATTATGTATGTGGACGCGGACGGGAATTTTTCTACCACCCCGCCGGTTAAGCCTGAAGAGCCCGAAAATGAATGAGTGAAGCAGGCCGGGATGAGTTCCCGGGTTCTGCTTATTTACCTTCTAACTGACTGAGGTTTGATTGCAGGTTGCGGATTTTTTCTTCCGCATCCGCCTTCTTCTGACGTTCTTTATCTACCACATCGCCTTTGGCATTCGCCACAAAGCGTTCGTTGCTCAGTTTGGCATCAACACTTTTTAGAAAACCGTGGAGGTAGTCCAGTTCCTTACGGATGGATGCCTTTTCCTCTTCCAGATTAAGTCCTGCTGGTAAACCCACATGAAGTTCATCGGTTTCTACCAATAAAACAGCGGCTGATTCAGGCTTCGCTCCGTTGATGCTCAATTTGCAGTTGGCCAACTTGCTGATGATGCCTGAAAATTCCCTGTAACATTGTTCCTGTGCTGTGAGAATGGTTACGTCTAATGCTTCCTTTGGTGAAATGCCCTTGCTGTTGCGCACCTGACGTACTTCACTGATCAGCTTCAGCGGACGTTCATTCATCAAAGCCGCGGCTTCCGGCTTCGGATAACTGCTCAGGATGCAAGGCTGTTCAGGGTTGCCGTTGTGTACCGCGTGGTAAAGTTCTTCTGTGATGAATGGCATGAAGGGATGCAGCACACGCATCAGCGATTCAAAGAACTGCCTGGTATTTTCAAGGCTGCTGCGGTGAATGGGAGCACCAAAGGCAGGCTTCACCATTTCCAGATACCAGGAGCAGAAATCGTCCCAAACCAGTTTGTAAGCGCTCATCAGGGCATCGCTCAGCCTATAGGCAGCGAAATGTTCATGGATTTCTGACAGTGCACTTTGATATCGTCCTTCAAACCAGGCCGCAGCAACCCGGGAATCTTCGGTGAGTTCCTGTGCAACAGCATCGTCTTCTACCACCTGCCATCCACTAATCAGGCGCCAGGCATTCCACAACTTATTGCAGAAATTCCGTCCCTGGGCCACCTGCGATTCATCGAACAGGATATCGTTGCCTGCAGGAGCGCTCAGCAGCATACCCATGCGCACCCCGTCGGCGCCGAACTGCGCAATCAGGTCGAGCGGGTCGGGGCTGTTGCCCAGGCTCTTGCTCATCTTGCGCCGCAGCTTGTCGCGCACAATGCCGGTATAATACACGTTGCGGAAAGGAAGCTCGCGCTTGTATTCGTAGCCGGCCATAATCATGCGGGCTACCCAGAAGAACATAATCTCCGGAGCCGTTACCAGATCATTGGTAGGATAGTAGTAATCCAGGTCTTTCTGTCCTTCTTCAGTAAAACCGTCAAAAACCGATATAGGCCATAACCAGCTGCTGAACCAGGTGTCCAGCACATCTTCGTCCTGCTTCAGTTCGGAAGGGTGAACCATGATATTCCGCTCCTTGAAGCGCGCAGCGGCTTCGTCCGCGTTCACGGCCACTTCAAAATCTCCTTCAGGCGTGTACCAGGCCGGTATGCGGTGGCCCCACCACAACTGTCGGCTGATGTTCCAGTCTTTAATATTTTCTATCCAGTGTCGGTAGGTGTTTTTAAATTTAGCAGGGAAGAAGTGGATGGTATCGTTCATCACATGCTCCAGCACTTCAGGATTGCGCTTCATGAAGGACTTCATATCCATAAACCATTGGGTGGATATGCGCGGCTCGATGACGGCGTCGGTGCGCTCGCTGTGTCCTACGTTATTTTGCACCTGTTCTGATTTCAGCAGGTGCCCCTTGGCTTCCAGTTCTTTGGCAATTTTCTTGCGCACCACAAAGCGGTCTTCGCCAACATAAAGGCCAGCAGCTTCCGAAAGCGTGCCATCGGCATTCAAGGCATCTATCAGGGGCAGCTGATGCCGCTGTCCGATTCGGTAATCTACCAGGTCGTGGCAGGGGGTTACTTTGAGACAGCCTGTGCCGAAGGAGGCATCCACTTCTTCATCGGCAATGATGGGGATTTCCCTACCAATCAAAGGAACCAGCACCGTTTTACCCAGCCAGTCGGCATAGCGGGGGTCGCCGGGGCTGGTGGCTATGGCCACATCGCCCATGATGGTTTCCGGACGGGTGGTGGCAATGGTTACAAAATCGCTGCCGTCGGGGGTGAAATATTTGAGGTAGTAGAGCGTACTCTGCTCCTGCTTATAGATGACCTCTTCATCACTTAGGGTGGTGTTTCCCAGCGGATCCCAGTTTACCATACGGGTGCCGCGGTAAATCAGTCCTTTGCGGTACAGGTCGATGAATACTTCGATCACCGCATCATACAGCGAAGGCTCCATGGTGAAGCGTGTGCGTTCCCAGTCGCAACTGGCACCCAGCTTCTTCAACTGTTCCAGGATGATGCCACCGTATTTATGCGTCCATTCCCAGGCATGGTTCAAAAATGCATCGCGGGTAAGGTCTGACTTGCGGATGCCCTGGTCGGCGAGCATACGCACCACTTTGGCCTCCGTGGCAATGCTGGCATGGTCGGTTCCCGGTACCCAGCAGGCATTTTTGCCTTCCATACGCGCTTTGCGAATGAGGATGTCCTGGATGGTGTTGTTCAGCATGTGGCCCATGTGCAGCACCCCGGTTACATTCGGTGGCGGAATCAGGATGGTATATGGCTCACGTTCATCGGGAACAGAACGGAAATAGCCTTGTTGCATCCAATAGGCATACCATTTGTCTTCAACGGCTGAGGGATGATAATTCTTTTCAGGCTCCATGCGGC
>CANHRE010000018.1 GCA_947463095.1 Flavobacteriales bacterium
GGTCAAAACGGCAGACGAAGCTCAAGCCGGTAGGGTGAACCTGCTGGTAAGCAGCGAACAGCCCATGGACATAGAGCCGGGTAAGCCCAGTGAACAGGCCGGAGCGGAAGCACTGGCTTCTTTGAACGCTTGCCTTCAGGATGCCGCAGCCGGACGCCTGGATGCCATAGTGACCGCCCCGCTCGACAAAGCTACGGTAGCTGTGCATGAGCCTGGCTTCACCGGACATACCGGTTACATCGCAAACGCCTTGGGCGCAGATATGCACGCCATGATGTTGGTAAGCGATACACTGCGTGTGGCACTGGCTACCGAGCATGTGCCGCTTGCAGCAGTGAGCAGCGCTTTGAACAGGGAAACTTTGCTGGCTCGTATCCGCTTAATCCATACATCCTTAAAGCGTGATTTTGCCATTGGCAGGCCCAGGATAGCGGTGTTGGGACTAAATCCCCATGCCGGTGATTCCGGATTGTTGGGGAAGGAAGAGTCTGACATCATCAAGCCTGTTGTAGCCGATGCGCTGGCGCAGGATATGCTGGTGTACGGACCTTATTCTGCCGATGCCTTTTTCGGCTCGGGTAATTACCACAACTTCGATGTAATTCTGGCGATGTACCACGATCAGGGGTTGATTCCATTTAAAGCGGAGGCATTTTATGATGGGGTGAATTATACCGCTGGCCTGCCGGTGGTGCGCACTTCACCCGATCATGGTACCGCCTATGACCTGGCCGGAAAGGGGGAAGCCTCTCCGGCATCCTTCATCCAGGCCATGCTCGATGCCATCAGCATTGTACGCAACCGTCGGCAATACGATACAGGCAAAGAGCACTTTCTTCCTTATTCCGAAATGAAAAGGGAGCGTTTCCGCATAGACTTCTAGGGTTCAGCGTCTTATTTGGGTAAATACCTCTAAATATCGTATTTTCGCGCTTCGTTTTGAAAAACGAAACCAAGTTGGAAGAATTTGAAATTGCGTTTGTCAAGTTAAAAGACGGCGTGTATCACTATTCGTATCAGCTGGATTCGACGTTCTTTCAGGAGTTTGAATATCAAACCGCAGGTGTTGCCGGTATCAGTGCCGAGTTGAAACTGGAAAAGCAGAGTCATTTGTTTCAGTTGAACTTGTCTATTGACGGTGTTATGCATGTATCATGTGATCGCTGCTTGGAACCCTTGCCCTTTCCGGTGAGGGGAACACGGAATGTGCTGGTAAAACAGCAGGTTTTAGGTGAGCGCATACCATTTGGTTTGATAGAAGAAGATGACGACCTGATGGTTGTTGGTCACAATGAGATTTCATTCAGTGTGGCACCTCTTTTTTACGATTTGTGCATCCTCACGCTTCCCTTGGTGAAGAATTGCGATGAACTGACCGTGAAACCCTGCAATCGAACAATGTTGGAAAAGCTGGAACTACTTTCCGGTACCTCCGGCAGCGAAAACAAAACGGAACAAGATCCCAGATGGGAAAAACTAAAGGAACTATTAAAAGAAAAAAAATAAATGGCACATCCGAAGCGAAAAATTTCGAAAACACGCCGCGACAAGAGACGTACGCATGACAAACTGGAATTTCGTCCCATGATTGCAGATCCGGTTACAGGCGATGTAGCCCTGTTCCACAGGGTTAATCCAATTACCGGAACCTACAGAGGGGTGAAGGTAATGAAGGGTCGCAACGAAGGTTAATTCTGCCGATGAGGATTGGAATTGATGCCATGGGAGGGGATTTCGCCCCTCTCGAAGCCATCAAAGGCTGCGCTGAGGCTGCACGTTTATATCCTCATCTAAGTTTGGTGTTGTTTGGTGATCAGCATCAAATAGAACCACTATGGCTCGAATACGGTGCTCATTTAACCCAGGTTTCATGGGTGCACTGCTCCGAAACCATAGGCATGGGGGAACACGCCGTCAAGGCCATCACCGGTAAAAAAGACAGCAGCATTGTTGTGGGCTTAAGCCACTTGGCAGCAGGTCACATTGACGCCTTTATGAGTGCGGGAAATACGGGAGCTATGTATGCAGGCTCTCTGTTTGCTGTAAAGCCCATAGATGGCGTGCAGCGTCCGTGCTTAACGTCTATAGTTCCTAAAGAATCCGGAAAACACGGAGTTTTGTTGGATGTCGGTGCTAATGCAGATTGCAAGCCGGAAATGCTGAACCAGTTCGCTATGCTTGGCTCCCTTTACAGCCAATTTGTTTACCATGTTGATGAGCCACGCGTGGCTTTGATGAGTATTGGTGAAGAAGAGGAAAAAGGCAATGCCCTGACTCTGGCTACGCATGCCTTGCTGAAAGAAAACAAATCCATTCAGTTTGTAGGGAATGTGGAAGGGCGGGATCTTTTCGGAGAGCAGGCCGATGTGATTGTTTGCGATGGTTTTACCGGCAACGTCATAGTGAAGGTATGTGAAGGTTTTTACTATCGCCTGGCAAAACGTGGCGTTCAGGATGACTATTTGGATCAGTTCAACTTCCGGCACTATGGAGGTACTCCTGTATTGGGAGTGAACAAGCCCGTGGTGATTGGTCATGGGATTTCTAAAGGAGACAGTTTTGTGAAAATGGTACAGCTTTGTGAGGAAATGATTAAAACAGACCTCATCGGAAAAATTCGTAACTCCTTTCAACAGATAACTACAGGTACAACAGAGAATGACTAAAATCAGGGCGGCGATAACCGGAGTAGGGGGCTACGTTCCGGATACCATACTTAGCAATAAAGATTTAGAAAGACTGGTAGATACAAATGATGAGTGGATCATTTCCAGAACTGGTATCCGCGAGCGCAGAATTCTAAAAGAACCCGGAAAAGCTACCAGCGATATGGCGGTAATGGCCGTGCGCGATTTGTTGTCCAAAAGAGGTTTAGAACCCGATGATATAGACCTTTTAATTCTTTGCAGTGTTACGCCGGATATGATATTTCCGGCCAGTGCAAATCTGATTACGCATAAACTGGGTACCAGTAAACCATGGGGTTTCGATCTTGCAGCAGCCTGTTCCAGCTTTTTATACGGATTGCATGTTGGTGCTCAGTTCATTCAGGCCGGAACCCATAAACGTGTTGTCGTGGTGGGCTCCGATAAAATGAGTGCCATTGTTGATTATACCGACCGCAATACCTGCATCCTTTTTGGCGATGGTGCAGGTTGTGTGTTGTTAGAACCAAGCGAAGATGATTGCGGCATTATGGATGCCATCCTTCGCAGTGACGGTGCCGGTGCTGAATTCCTTCGCCAGAAAGCCGGTGGAAGTCTGAATCCACCTTCTCATGAAACCATTGATGCCCGCGAGCATTTTGTTTATCAGGAAGGCAAAACGGTGTTCAAGTTCGCTACCACCAATATGGCTGATGTTTCCAGACGCATCATGGACAGAAACAACCTGAGCGCAGAGGATGTTCAGTGGCTGGTTCCTCATCAGGCAAACAAACGTATTATTGATTACACAGCTGAAATTATGGGTTTACCTGAAGAAAAGGTACTCATGAACATAGAGCGCTACGGCAATACTACTTCAGCTACCCTTCCTTTGTTGCTTTGGGATTATGAAAAGCAATTGCGCAAAGGCGATAACCTCATCCTGGCTACCTTCGGCGGTGGTTTTACCTGGGGTAGCATGTATGTACGTTGGTCGTATAATTCTTGAATCAACAAAGTTCCTGATTTTGTTTTAACGGCCCCAGTCCTTCGTTTCCTGGAGTTTCTGTTGCATGAATGGAAGTTCAGGGTCCTGGATGCGTTTTATACTCCGTTTATCTTTATTCCAAAGAATATTGACGCCAAATTTTAGGCTTAGGCTTCTGCTTTGGTCGGCAGCTACCAAACCGTATGCATGTTCTGATGATGCGTAAAAGAGAAGCCTGCCGGCATTGATGGAAATACCAAGGCCGGGATTAAGCCATATATTATTGAACGCGGTATTATGAGCCATGATGGATAACCAGTAAACCGGTTGCCAATTGATGCCAGCGTGCAGCGCCGGATGAATGGTGCCGTTGAAGAAGTCGCCATAAATCAGCGTTTGTATGCTGATGTTCGAATTAATGACGTACTGCATACCACAGAGAAACTGTGTGCCGATGGCTTTGCTGAAACTGCCTCTGATGGTATCTAAGCCCAAGCTCTGGTTGATGCTGTCCTTCAACTTACGGATGTAATGATCCAGTTGCTTATCGTCTGTTTGTATGGGTAGGCCTTCATACCTGAATGACGCACTGGGATTGTTGCTTCGCAGGTTAACTGCATTGGTTTTCCAATTTATGAATCCAAAATCCAGCAATGCTGCCGAGAGTGTTAAACGTGGATGCTCCTGCCACAGAATGCCCACATCTGCAGCCAAACCGGGGTTGTTGGAATTCCGGAAGAAATTTATGGGCCTAACGTTATTATTTCTGTTGATGATGGAATAACCGGTACTTGCCGCGTGTATATTAAGGTTAGCGGTTGCCGTCCATTCAAATTGATTTGCATCGGTATTAAGGTTCAGTTTCATCCTTGAAGCATCTAAAAGTGTAAATCCCTTTAAGAATTTAATCCTTCCGCCAATAATAAAATGTTCCTTGATTTCCCTGGAATATGCAATGCCGTATTCTCTGTAGTGAATCGCGTTTAGGGAGAATTTCAAGTTAAAGGTGTTGCCCAAATTCACTCCTCCATTTCCGTCAACAAGCAGCCTGAACAAGTCTTTAGGATATTTGAACCGCAGCGAGGCGTGGTCAGTAACATGAAAAGACCACTGGCTTGTAGCGTATCTGAAAGCTGCAAATAACCATTGTTGCTCGGCCTTCACGCTGAGGTAGTTTCGGTTGCCGAACAACTGCACCACCTTGTTCAGGTTGAGGGTAGAAGAATCACCAGAAGTTTCTGCACACTTCAGCAGCTGCTTCAGGGTGAAGCTGCTGTTATAGTATTGAAATCCTATTCCGCTGAGTCCGGGAAACCCAATGGCAGCAGAAGCACCGATGCGAAATGCAGGATTCAACAGGGTTTGTTGCGGAATTTGCGATGCATGGTATATACCAAAGGCAGGTTGAGCCTTTACATCAGCCATAAATTTAAAGAAGCAGCACATAAACACTACCCTGCGAAGCATCATCTTAGTTCAGAACTTTCTATAGATGTTCAGGCTGGTGTGTATTCCAAATTTTACATCAAGGCCTTGGCCTTGCCTTACTTTACAAATGCCAATGGGCTTACCTTGAAATTGGGCTGTTTTGGCCTTCATTTCAACATAAACTCTACGGGCGTTTATTACATTTTGAATTTTAGCTCTTTCCAGTTTAATGTCTATGCGTTCCTCAGTGGCCGTTTTTGCATTTCCTAAACTGTCTGATACAGCAGATGGAAACAACTCTTTATATGGGTTAATTAAAGAATCGAGTATGTTGTTTTGTTCATCCAGAAAATAAGCCTGCAGGCCCAAGGAAAGCGGTAGTTCATTCCTTACATCAAACCGGAATATTACCCAATCCAAGTTTGTGGCTTCATTTTTCCAGGTTTCCTGTAAATCTGCCGATGCCGAATAGGTGATACCTTCGGTTTCCAGGTAAAGTGGTAATTCAAGCGATATGGTGAAACTGCAACTACTTTCGGCCCAGATGGTTTGTTTGATGCTCCCCGAACCCGAGTGGGTATTCAATGTTGCGTTCCAGAACAAATAGTGTGGTTGCGCTTCAACCAGGCTTGCCACATTAGAATTCAGGCTGCTAAGGTACACCGAATCACTGCCGGTGATAGGATTTCCACGATCCATCACTGCAGCCGGAGCTGTATATGAATTTTGATTGCCATTGATGCGCGTTCGTGTGCCGTCACCGTAGATAAAGCCCAGGCTGTTCAGGTTTAATTGAATGGGAATTCCATAGGTGTTTTTCCATTTTATTTTTAACCGGGCATCTTTAATTTTAGTTTTATTGGCAATGAAGTCAGCCGATAAGGCACCTAAGCGTACATCGTTAGTTTTAGCCAGGATGTCTCTATCGCTAAAAATACCATGGGCGCGGTTCCAGCTGAATTCATTGGCAGTAAAAGTACAGGTTAACAAATCACTGCTGTTGATACGTCCACCAGCTGTATTGGTAAATATGGCACGGATGCGCACCCTTAGCTGATTATTCCCTTTAGGACCTCTGCTCAGGTCGGCCATGACGCCGTTCAAGTCAAGGTCTACAGATCCTTGTGCAATTTGTCCGTTCCAGGGTAATTGTATTGACTTCGATACTGATGACTGTGGTTTACCACCCAGCAGAATCACGGTTAAACTCAGGCTGTGGTTGATGGCGTTTTCTACTTGCACTTGTAGTTTGCCCGATTTAAACAGGATTGAATCTACCGAAGAACCGTTTTGCGGCCATTCGATGATTTGGTCGCGCTCCATCACCACAGAACCGCCTTCAAGTAAATTTTGCTCAGAAGCATCCAGCGCATATTTAAAACTGGCATTCACCGACGGGGGCTTTAATAAATCCTGTCCTTTTAGTGAAACTCCAGTATTGCGGTATTCGATATACACCTGACCATCGGCATAGGCGCCTACGCTGCTCACCTCATCTGAAAACCTGAAAGCATCTTCTGGTGAGAATTTAGCGTCAATAAGTGGCAGGGCATAGGTGCCATTCCAAGTTACTCCATTCAAGGTTTTTAACTTCTGCACTGAATCCTTCATGCAGGCAGACAAGAACAGCCCGATATGGAACAATATGAAGACTTTTAACAACCTCAAAACGCACAGTAAATGGCAAATAAAAGCAACAAAAAGCGCTTATCTATGAAATTCGCCTGTGAAATGCGATTAATGTAGGCTGTTGTTGCCGAGCAACAGGATGTAAGCAAGCATACCCAGAACGCCAATATGACGCAACAGGCTTACCAGGAAATAGATTCGGATATAATTTGCGGGATAGTTGTGTTGCCTCAATTTTCGCGCACTCAGAAGCAGAATTCCCAGCAAACAGATGAAGAGCGCCAGGAAATAAATGATGGATATGGTTTGTTCCATCTTTTGGTTTCGTTCAATGAGGTAGAGGTAAGCAATGATGATGAAGCTTAACAAGAGCAGCGTATAAATCCTCATGCTGCCGAATATCTTGAACAATTGCGCCTTCTGTTGGTCGCTAAGCAGCGCCGTAGCATTGCGCATCTTGATAGCCGAGAAGATGTTTATTCCCAGGAAAAGGATGATGATGATCCAAAGCCAGTTATCAAATAACATGGTTCAAATTAACGAAGGCAAATTCGTTAAACAAAAGAGGGGCCAACGGGCCCCTCTTTATCACAAAGTTGATGAACCATCAGATGTCCAGTTTTTCCAGGGCATCTGGTTGTGTATTGGCATCCGGATCATAGTTCTTTCCGAACCAGCCGAAAACTTTCTTCTTAATCTGTTCATTCAGCAGGTACATGGCCGGAACCAGAATTAATGTAAGGAAGGTTGCGAAACTCAGACCAAAGATCATGGTCCAGCTCAGAGGACCCCAAAATGCCACACTGTCGCCGCCCATGAAAATATGTGGGTTCAAATCGGTGAACATGGTCGCAAAATCTATATTTAGTCCAATAGCCAGAGGAATCAATCCCAGGATGGTTGCCGAGGCGGTGAGCAAAACCGGAGTCATGCGGGTTCTTCCTGCTTCAATGATTGCCTGCCTTAGCGGCACTCCATGGCTGCGCAGCAATTCGGTGAATTCAACAAGGAGAATACCATTTCGCACTACAATCCCGGCAAGCGCCACAATGCCTACTCCGGTCATCACAATCGAGATGCTCATTCCAAAAATGCTCAGTCCCAGCAGCACCCCGATAATGGAAAAGATAATTTCCGAAAGGATGATGATGGGTTTGCTAATGCTGTTGAACTGAGTAACAAGGATTAATAGAATCAGTGCCAGTGAAATACCCATGGCTTTGCCTAAGAAAGATTGAGTTTCGGCCTGTTGTTCCTGTTCTCCGGTAAGTGCTACTTCTATTCCTGCCGGAACGCTGAATTCTGCTACTGCAGCTTTAATCTGTGGGATAACCTCATTAGGACTGTAACCGCTTAGCAGGTTGGAACCTAAAACAATGACACGTTTTTGGTTGATGCGGTTAATGCCACCGTAGGTATTGGTATAGGAAACATCAGCCACTGCCGAAAGGGGCACCTGACGGAACATTCCACCCATGTTCATGTCGCGGTAACCAATTTTCATATTCATAAGAGCGCTGATATCATTGCGCTGTTCGGATTTTATCCGCACTTGAATGGGGTAATCGTCGTTGTTGTCGCGGAACTTGCTGGCCTCAGCGCCATAGATGCTGTTGCGTAGGGCCATTCCTATCTGTCCTGTACTGATGCCCTGACGGTTGGCGCGTTCACGGTCAATATTCACCACAATTTCAGGCTTGCTGGAAACGAAGTCAGATTTCAATTCCTCAATACCTGCAATCTTTTTATCGTCAATAAAACGTTTCAGTCCTCCGGCGGTGCGCACCAATTCCTCAAAGGCGTCTCCGCGAATTTCAATATTGATGGGTTTACCAGTAGGTGGGCCTCCGCGCTCCTGCTCCACGGATATTTCAGTTCCGGGGATGCTCTGTAGGGCTTTACGTATTTTCTCCAGATATACTTCGGTGCTCATCCCATCGCGTTTGCTGAATTCAACAAAGGCTACGGTAACCTTTCCCCGGTGGGAAGCCACGGTGCGGTCGCCGCCTTGCGGATCGTTCGCGCCCACGGCCACATTGCTGATTACGCTTTCTACGATGGGGTTGTTGTTGCCCAGCACTTTATAAACGCGGTTTTCCACGATTTTGGTGATGCTGTCTGTATAGGCAGGTTTACTACCCACGGGCACATTCAGGTATACATATACAAAGTTGGGGTCTGCTGTGGGGAAGAATACCACGTTAGGCTTGCGTATTCCTGTAAGCACAATGGAGCAGAAAAACAGCACCACGGTACCAAACAATAGCCAAACCGGTCGTCTTCCATTCAGGCACCAGCTTAGCATGGACTTGAATCTATTCTGGAAGTTGGGCCAAACCTGCTCCTGAAACTTGCGAATAACCCGCTCCAGCCAAAAATGGTGCAGGGCATAAAAACCATAAATCACCAGGATGAAGTTGCCAAATCCAAAGCCACTGCTTCCTATCAAGCCTTTGCTTGCACCTGAAATGTATCCGATTGCAACCAGAGCCAGGGCGATGATGCTCACCTTCCTGAATGTTTTACGCTTTGCAGCGCGTTCGGCATCGCCATGGTGGTGCGGCTTCATAAACTGAACGGCAAATACCGGGTTGATGATGTATGCAACCAGCAGCGAAGCCAACAGGGTTATGATGAGGGTTACGGGCAGGAAATACATGAATTTTCCGATAATACCCTGCCAGAAGGCCAGAGGAACAAAAGGAGCCAGGGTGGTCATGGTTCCGCTGAATACCGGAAGAAATACTTCTCCAGCAGCTTTTTTCGCCGCATCCACGATGGGCATTTTGCCGTTTGCGAAGATGCGGTGGGTGTTCTCAATCACCACAATGGCGTCATCCACAACGATACCCAGCGCCAACAGGAAGCTGAACAACACAATCATGTTGAGGCTGAATCCCAGTGCAGGCATGACCATAAAGGCCAGAAACATGCTCAGGGGGACAGATAAGCCAACAAAAATGGCATTGGTAGCACCCATAAAGAACATCAGGATCAGCGTTACCAGGATGAAGCCGATGATGATGGTATTGATCAAGTCATGCAGTGTTACACGTGTTTCCGTGCTTTGGTCGCCGGTAAGCACTACGCTCAGATTGCCCGGATAAGAGGTTTTTTGCAATTCGGTCATGATGTTGCGACACTTGTCGCTGGCATCAATCAGGTTTTCACCGGCCCTTTTGATTACGTTCAGGGTAATCACGTTTTTACCGCTAAGCCTGGCGTAGCTTTCTTTTTCCTTGAAGCCATCTTTTATTTCGGCAATGTCGCGCAGGTAAAGGGTAGCGCCGGATTGGGCGCGGATAATAATATTTTCAACCTCAGCAGGTTTTTTAAATTCACCCACCACGCTCAGGCTGCGTTTCATGTTTGCTACATCAATATTGCCACCTGCGATGCGTACATTTTCATACTGTATGGCGCGAATAGCATCGTCCATGCCTATTCCGGCAGCTTCCATTTTATAAAGGTCCAGGTTCACCTGGATTTCCCTTTCCAGCGCGCCGATGATGTCTACCCGGGTAATTTCCTTCAGACTCTCAATACGGTCTTTAGCCATTTCGGCGTATTCCTTTAGCTTATTCAGTTCAAAGTCGCCGGCAATATTGATGTTCAGGATGGGCAGGTCTGCGAAATTGACTTCCTGCACCGTCGGATCTTGTTTCAGGTCGGAAGGCAGTTCGCTGCGCGCCTTATCCACTTCATCCTTCACCTTTTGTTTGGCCTGATCTACGGATACATCAGTTTGGAATTCGGCCACGATGATGCTGAAATCCTGTACGCTTTGGCTGCTGAGTTTTTTCAGGCCGTTAATACCCTTGATTTTTTTCTCAATGGGTTTGGTTATCAGGTTTTCAATATCCTTGGGTGCTGAACCCGGATAGATGGTTTGGACATAAATGGTTGGGATAACAATATCGGGGAATTTTTCCTTTGGAAGTCCGATATAGCTAAGAATACCAGTGATGGTAACAATCAGGGTTACCACCAAAATGCTGGTCTTATTGTCGATAGACCAACTGGTGGGTTTGAACTCTTTAAATTTCTGGTTCATCTGCGGAAAGGGCTCATTCAATAATCTGCACCGTTTGACCGTCGGATAAGCCCTGGAAGCCGTTGGTGATGATACGGTCGCCGGTTTTCAGGCCTTCCAGAATTTCAACTTTATCGCCGGAGTTACGACCTGATTTCACGCTGCGGTGGCGGGCCGTCCACTGATTGCCTTTTTGGTTTTCAATGACAAACAGTTCCGCACCCGTTCCGGTGTTTTGAATCACATTTACCGGAACAGCTATGGCATTTTTCTGTTCATAGTCTGTTACTTTCAGCACTGCCAGCATATTGGGCCTTAAATCAGCAGCATCCTGCAATTTAGCTTCGCAGCGGAAGGAACGGTTCATCGGGTCAATCACTTTGCTCACGAAGGTGATGTTGCCCTGTTTGTCCTTGTTTAAGTCGGGGAAGTGGATGTTCACAGCATCACCTTTATGGATTTTGGAAACATAGGTTTCTGCAACAGTAGTAACCACCTTAACACCGCTCATATTTACCACCCGAAACAGGGGCATGCCGGGCGCAGCAGTCTGGCCAACCTTCACATCAACAGATTCAATCGTGCCGCCAATTTGCGACTTGATGTAGGTCATATTCAGCTGCTGGTTGGCGGCGGCCAGGTTCTTTTCCATAGCTTCCTTTTGGTTTTTTGCAGATAGGTACTGCACTTCGGTGCCAATTCCTTTCTCCCAAAGGTTTTTCTGCTTTTGGTAGAGTGTGGTCAGGAAGTCAACCTGCTGTTGTGCCTGGGCCACCTGTTGTTTGATAAGGTTATTGTCAATTTCGGCAAGAATCTGACCTGGGCTCACCTGTTGTCCGATGCTTACTGTAACACGGGTTACCACGCCGGGCATCTGTGCGGTGGCAATGGTGCTTTGCTCTGCATCAACTGTACCCTGAACTTCCACATATCCTCGGAACAGTTCTGGTTTGATGTCCAGCACCTCTACCAGCTTCAATACTCCTTCTGCACCGGTAGAATCCAGTTTGGTGATTTCGGCTTCCAGAACCTTGGCACGCTCCTGGAGGCTGCTTATTTCTTTTCGGATTTTAGATAGTTCGCCTTTTTTCTCATCCAGGCTGCCCGACTTCTTTCCTCCACATGCGCTGACGGCAATCGTCAGGATGCTGATAATTATCGTATTGCGGTATTTCATTGTGTGTTTGTTCAAGGTTATTGGGTTAATGATTGCCCTAGGGCTTTTTTTAGATCCATCATAGCAATGTTCAGGTCGTATAAAGCACCCAGATAGTTCACGCGGGCGCTCTTTAACTCATTTTCTGCCGAGAGTATTTCAAGGGTGCTGCCAACGCCTTCCTTAAACTTGATGTTGACATTGTTGTATATGGTTTCGGCAAGTTCAATATTCTTCTTCTGCACTTCCAGCGCTTTTAAACTGCTCATGTAAGCCTGGCGTGCATTGAGGTATTCCATGCCGGCAAAATATTCAAAGCTGGTAATGTCGTTCAGCGTTTTTTCACGATTGATGCGCACCTGGCGAATCTGACTTTGTTTGCGGAAGCCATCAAAAATAGGAACGCTTAGGTTTAGGCCCCATAGGGTTGCAGGTACCCATGTATTGTTGATGGGCAGGTTTCCATCCAGGAAGTTAAACTGGGAGCGGTTGGTGGTGCGCTGATGGGCCATAAAACCTACCAGCGACGGTGTATATCCAACCAGGTATCTCTTCTCATCAAAATAGTTCATTTTGAGGCTCTGTTGCAACAATTGATATTCCACGCGGTTGGAGGGTTTCGGCACAGTGGCATCTACAGGCATAACCACATGCAATTCCTGATTCAGTTGTTCCAGGTTGTCTGCAAGAATGATGGGTTTAGCTGGGTCGAGGCCCATGGTAAGTTTCAATACGTTTTGGGTCATTTCTACACCGGCCAGCAGTTTGTCGCGCTGCATCATCAGCGTAGATAGGCTCAGACTCAGTCGGTCAACATCAAGCTTTTCAGCAAATCCGGCTTTGTAGATTTCGCTCACCTCGTCTAGTGATTTCTTCAAAGCGAAGATGTTTTGATCCAGCAGTTCCAGGTTGCGGGAGGTGTTTAGGCACAAGGCATAGGATTTAGCTACAGCGTAAGTAAGGTCGGTTTCGCTCTTACTTTCCATCAACCTGCTAATTTCTACGAAGGATTTGGCAGCCTGCAGTCCTAATAGGTAAGTGCCGTCGTACAGCAGCTGACTGGCCTGGATGTTTATGTTAGAGGTATATTTCTGTTGGAATTTGATGAACAGAAAATCAGGGCCCTGACCGGTGAAGTTGGGAACATAGCTTCCCGGAATCTGCACGTATTGGGTAAAGCCGCCGGTGGCATTCACCTGAGGTAGTCCGATGCTTTGAATTTCCCTTACTTTTTGTTTCGCTAAAAGCACATCGGCTTGTGCATTTTTTACTTGTTTGCTGGTTTGAAGTGCCAGGTCAATAGCCTGCTTCATGGTGAGCGTCAAGGTGTCGCTGTATGTTTGGGCAGCAGAAGGTGCTAAGCCAGAAACAAGAAGTAGGAAAAACAGTGTTTTGCCTTTCATATTTGAATATTGTCGAGTAATTTTTTTCCTTCTGGGGTTACAATACCATGTAAATGGTAGCGGATGAGTTCACGGTATTTGCTTACAAAGTCGAATTCCATACCGGGAAAACCATCCTCGTTGAACAAAGAATCCACGCTGTTTATATAAAACCGCGAAATCAGTTCAGGGTTCATGTCGTTTCGATATAAACCTGAAAGCATGCCCTTATTCAGGTTGTCTAAAAGCCTGGTGCTGATCATCTGGTCGCGTTGCCTGGTAAGCAAAGCATAACTCTCGGCATGGTATTTTCTGAGGTCGAAAATGAGTGCCGGATTCAATTCCCTGTGATCACTGCATATGAAATTGGCAATGGCAAGGGTATTCATCACCGCATTGCCTTCCTGATTATCCAGCTCATCCATCTTATCACCGATGGCTTTCAGATGCTGCTCCACCGTTTTTTGTACCAACTCATCCTTATCCCGGAAACAGCGATACAACGTTTTTTTACTAATGCTTGTCTCACGGGCCACATCATCCATGGTAACGCTTCGAATGCCAAAACGCATGAACATGCGCTCGGCAGTGCTTAGTATTTTACGGATGGCCTCCATGGTCATTGTAGGCGCGAAATAACGAAATGGAAACTTTGGAAACTTTAATCACAACATAAGTTTCCAAAGTTTTCGATAAACGACTGACAAACTTAACAAGGGCCCTTGGGGAGGGAGAATCCAAATACACTTCCGGCACCTTCCGTACTCATCACATCAATCTGTTCACCATGTGCTTCTATAATATGCTTGACAATGGCAAGGCCAAGACCGCTTCCGCCTTTATTGCGGGATCTGCTTTTATCTACGCGGTAAAAACGTTCAAAAATGCGTCCCAGGTCTTTTTCCGGTATACCCAGGCCTGTGTCTGCCACCTCAATACGCACCTTATTACCCATGGGCATGATTTTAAACCGACTGATGCCATTTTCTTTGCCGTATCGGATGGAGTTGGTGCCAAGATTGGTAAGCACCTGACGGATGCGGAAGCTGTCGGCACATACTAGAACTGGTTTTCCCGGGTCTTGGAATTGCAGGCTGATGCGTTCTCTTCCTGCCTGGAATTCCAGGCTTTCTACCACCTCTCTCATCATTTCTGTGATATCGAATTCGCTGCGCTGCAGTTCTAATTCTCCGGCCTCGTATTGGGTGATGGTTTCCAGATCTGAAACGATACCTACCAAACGTTCCACATTGCGATCGGCCTTCTGCAGGAAGTTGCGGTTTACAGTTTCATCCTCCAGGCCGCCGTCAAGCAGGGTGGAAATGTAGCCTTGGATATTGAAAATGGGGGTTTTTAATTCATGTGAAACATTCCCCAGGAATTCTTTTCGATAGTCTTCCAATTGTCGCAGTCGTTCAGTTTCTGCACGGCGGTTTTCCAATATACGCTCCAGGGTACTTTCCAGCTTGGCTATTTCTGGAGCGCTGTCGGGGAGCTTCACTTCACTGTCGTTGCCTTCACGCAATTCGAGTCTGATGAGGTAGCTATGCAGTTTTCTCAGTGTAATGCCGAGGGTTCTTGTACTGATAATGGCAGCCGCCAGATAGGCAAAACCTGCCAGCAGCGTGCCTGTGTTGATGTATTGATTTTGAAACCAGGGCTCGGCAGAAGTGCGGTGCCACAGGTAATTTACCAGCAGCAGGGTAATAACTGCTGTTATCAGGTTAAACAGGATGCGTGCACGGAAACTCACCACGCAAAGTTAGCAAACCTGTTAGGGCTTGTGTGTTAAGACCTTGAAAACCGGGGTTTGTCGATATAAAAAACCTCATCTTTTGAAAGTGTTGCTATTTTGCACCCTCATGAGGTCGTTTTTTAAGATGGTTCTGGCAACCATGCTGGGAATGTTGCTCACCGGAATTTTGCTGTTCATTCTGGTTCTGGTAGTAGCCGGTTTGGCATTTTCTGGGATGAACAAACAGCCCACGGTGCCGGAAACGGCTGTTCTGGAATTCCGGTTACCTATGTCCTTTCCTGAGCGCTCACCGTACAATCCGTTCGATCAGCTTCAGGAATCGGGTGCATCTTCGGCACAACTGGGATTGCTTGATATTTTACAAACCTTGGATCGCGCAGTGGGAGACTCACGCATCAAAGGAATTGTAATACGCCCTGAAATGCTGATGTCCGGCATGGCGTCTGTGGCAGAAGTGCGGAATAAAATCCTGAGTTTCCGGAAATCTGGGAAATTTGTTTATTGTTATGCCGATTTCATGACCGAAATGGGCTACTATTTAGCCTCTGCCTGCGATAAGGTTGTGATGAATCCTGCAGGTGAAATGATGTTTGATGGCTTTGCAGGGGGTGTGGTGATGTACAAAGGGCTGCTGGACAAGGCGGGAATCTCGTTTCAGGTGTTTCGCGCAGGTAAATATAAAAGCGCTGTTGAACCCTTTATCCAAAAGCAATTGAGCAAAGAAAACAGGGAACAGGTACAACACTTGGTGAACAGCATGTATGGGGTGTTTATCCGCGACATTTCATCAGCGCGCAAGGTTGATTCTGCTGCGTTGGTAGCCTATGCCCGTGAGCTGGCTGTTCGAGGTCCATCAGAGGCACTTCAGCTGAAAATCATTGACGCAGTGATGCCTTACCATCAATTTGTGGAGATGGTAGAACTAAAAGCCGGACTGAAGGGTAAAGAGCTGAAGTCATGGGTGGCCTTTGCCGATTACCATAAGACAAAAGACGACACTGAAACCTACAGCCGCGATAAGATTGCCGTAGTTTATGGCATTGGGGAAATTGAATATGGTAGCCGCAATGAGCCGGAGTTAATAAACAGCAAGACCATGGCCGACGCCATCAGGAAAGCACGGGAAGACAAACAGGTAAAAGCCGTGGTATTGCGCATCAACAGTCCGGGTGGAAGTTCGCTGGCTTCGGATATTATAGCCCATGAGGTAGAACTTACCCGTAAAGTCAAGCCGGTGATTGCCAGCTTTGGCGATGTGGCTGCTTCAGGTGGTTATTACATCGCATGCCTTGCAGATACTATTGTGTGTTTGCCTCAAACCATTACAGGCTCGATAGGCGTTTTTGGCTTGTTTCCCAATACCCAAAAGCTGTTCCAGGAACACCTCGGGTTGAGTTATGAATCGGTGCCAACGGGCGAAAACAGTGATTTTGCGAGACCTGACCGTCCCTTGAACGCTGCGCAGAGCGCCTTCATCCAGCACTCCGTAAACCGCATCTATAGCGATTTTCTGAATATTGTGGCCCGTGGACGCAAGCTTGACACTGCTTATGTGAACAGCATCGCCCAGGGCAGGGTATGGCCTGGAACGGATGCCCTTGCGCTGAAACTGGCTGATGTTCACGGAGGATTTGAAACGGCTTTGAAATTGGCCGCATCCAGGGCTAAAATCGGGAAATACCGCGTGGTGGAATATCCGGAAAATCGCTTTACCCTTGCCGCATTTTTTGGAAGCCTTGGCAATACAGATGCCGCGCTCAGGCAGGCTCTGGGCACAAACTACGAAGTGTACCGAAAGGCGGTTCGTGCTGAACAGGTTAAAGGCATTCAAATGCGTATGCCCTTCGACTTGTCGGTTCAGTAAAAATAATTCTTACTTGTGGGTGAATAAAGTCAATTCCCTATCTTGAAGAAGAGTTTACCTGATATCATTGAAGATCAATCTTAATGAGGTGACTACGCCACTGATTTCGATCATTGGCGGTATGCCCAACCATCCAGGCAACAGGTGCGCCAAATTTGCGCTGAATGGTGATATAGTCACCCCAACGGTTTGGAAGATTATTGCCATCTAAACGCGCGGTGTTGCCTGTTTGAATGCTGCGGCTGCTGGCAATTTTTGTTAAGGTCCTACCGCGCATGCTTTGTTTCCTGATTTGGGGAAATACATTGGTGCCGCTGTTCTGAAACACCATGATGGTTCCGTAATTTCGGGTGCTTTGGGTGCGGTGTGCAATACTGGGATAACAGTAATCGCTTTTGCCATTGTTGTGGAAGAATCGCTGGCGCACGTGGAAATTGGTAACATTGATGCGGGTTACGGCGATGCCACTAAAACTTAATGGATTTGATTTGCTGAACACAAAAGTGATTCTATCCCTGAGGTAAAAGGCTCCTTTGATCCGGCAATCGCCAACGTCCAGTCGTTCACGGGTATTGGGTTGAGCGGCACTCACCGCAGGGGAATAATCATTGATGTTGATGGTGTATTTGCGCATTTCCGGAGACTTGTTGTGGCGATTGGTTATTTCAAATAGAAAAGCATCACCACCACCCATGGCGCTGCAGGCAATCAGGTAGATGCCGGGTCCATAATGCTTTCGGGTGGCCGATGGAACGGCATATACGCCGCCAATGGGCGACCAATGCCAGTTTGGCTTAATATCTTGCCATAGAATACCTGTTGGACGAATTCCTTCATAGCCGGCATCTTTTTCCAGCTGGTAAACGCAATTGCCCTGAAAGCGCCGCTCGTTATTGAATAAATTTCCGCTGATGAATACTTCGTTGTTGTTTACCGCAAGTGATGGATAGTCGAACCAATACTGGCCCTCGCGGTGGGTATTATAGCTGTAGAAATTCCACGCTTGTCTTGGATCTTCCGAAGTTGAGAAACCAAGGATAATAAAAGATTCCTCCCAGGTGGAACCACTTTGGATGAAGAAAACAAATCGTCTGTTTTCCGGATCGTAAACCACCTTGGGGTCGGCTGTATTTAATCGAATACCTTCGTCAAAAGTGCTTAAAAAATCGGGATAGGTGAAGGCGTTGAGTTCGTTTCCTGATTCATCATAAAATCCAATGCGCGCATTATCTGCTGCAACAATATATCCGCTGTCGGAAATGGCGAGGGTATTGTCGGGCGGCGTGATGGTCATACCAGGGTTGATTTCAACCTTTGTTTTAGGGGCGATTTCATCGGCATTTTTGGCCATTTGTTTTGCTTGCATCAAAGCCTCAACTTTTTGCTTGTTCTTGAGCTTCAATGCACGAATAGCTTGAAGGCTGTCCGGAAAAAAGGTTTCTTCCCCTGATTTCTGTTTGGACAGTATGCCGGTATTTTTAACAAGGCGCGGGTCTATCCTGTAATATGATACTGCTGATGCAGGAAAGGTTTTTTCGATGCGTTCATAAGGTGCACCCTTGCCTGGATTTAAGGGCATGGGTTCAACATCGGAATTCTGGGCACTCAGACTTAAGCCAATGGTGATCATTGCACAGGTGAGGAGAAGGGTGGTTCTGTTCATGATGGTTGTATAGAATATGGTTTTAGTTTTTATGCAGGTTTAATGGTAGGAGCATTACAAGCGTAAAACAAGGATCAATCTTCATTATCCAATGTTGGGGGAATTTTCCTTCTGGCCATCATTCTTGAGTTGCGTTTTTTGATGTAAAAAGCACTAATTCTTTGAATCCTGTGCCCAAGTATGGTCGGCAATGATCTTCCAATGTCCTTCAACGTTTTTTAGTATTAAGGAAAAATAACCGCTGCCGGCTTCAGTACTTTCTGTTAGCGCCCAGCGTCCAGAGGCAACGGCAAGTTCGGAGCCTTGACACATAGGGCCTATGCGGTCAATGCGGAATGCCAAAGTACCCATCGCAGTTTTATTTGGATAGTGCTTTTGGTATGCTTTGAGCGTATTAGCATGTCCGTAGCGCGTACCAAAACCTGAAACAAATCGCATAGAGTCATCTTGCCAATAG
Organism: Flavobacteriales bacterium; assembly: GCA_947463095.1. GTDB lineage: Bacteria > Bacteroidota > Bacteroidia > NS11-12g > UBA955 > REEB481. Next base: position 19,002 of record CANHRE010000018.1, read on the forward strand.
CCGTCCATAAAGGAAACCAGGTTTCCCCGATTCCAGTCATCCTGCTGTTTCAGTATGAGTGTTTCTATGGCTTTAAAATCGGCACCAGTTGGTTCTGTGCCCTTAGGGGATTTTGTGGTTTTCAGGTAGAAATAGACTCCAATAGCCAAAAGGAGCAGGAGCAGGAATCGTATAATTTTCATGTTTTTTAGGAACGGGTAAGGGGCAGCAGCACAGCAAACTGCACATTATTGTGAAATACGCCACTGCGCACAAAGTAGCGCAGCAACACAGGTTTTCTCATAGAGTTCAGGCCGTATTGAAAGCTCAGGCGCAGGCATAGGTTTTTGCCGGAATGCTGCACTCCTGCGCTGCCCATAAGGTTAAAGGTGCGCAGGTCGTCTTTTAATTGGGAATAACTACCCAACTTATCTCTGGCATCAAACACATAACCTGCCTGGGCTCCGGCGAGCACGCGGATTTGTTTCCACTGGGTCAAGGCGCTTACATAAATAGGAACTTCCACCATATTCATCACATAATGAAATGGGAAAGGGTTGGGTTGTTCAGGGTCATTATAGCTCCGGCTACCGCGCTGGCTAAGCTGCACTCCGGTATGCCAACTCAGTCTTTTGCCCATGCCGCGCCATACCTCCACACCGGCGCTGTAGCCTATTTTGTTGAAGCCGCTTTCCTGATCTCCGTCGATCTGGCAGAAGTTAACGCCTGACCATAGGTTCATCTTAAATTCCTGCTGAGCGAAAAGTGGCCGCATCTGAACACCCAGAAAGGCTGTGATAAATAGAAGCCGCTTCATCAGAACAAAAATAGGAGATTTGCAATCATGAGCAGCGCTGACGTGTTGGTAGTGGGCCAGGGCATTGCCGGAACCCTGATGGCCCGGGAACTGCTCCGTGTAGGTTTGGAAGTTCTTGTTGCCGATCCAAATCTTTTGCCGGCATCTTCTCAGGTAGCCAGCGGCCTGGTGCATCCTATTGTTCCCAGAACAGGTGGACTCACCTGGAGGGCGGCGGAACTTTTTCCCGTTGTTCAGCATTATTATCACAACATCGCAGAAGAAACAGGTCAGTTTTTTTTCCATTCCATGCCCATGGCTTTTGTTGCCGACACGGAGCAGGACTGTCAGCATTGGAAGCGCGCAGCTGAAAAACTGGGGGCAGCATGGCTGCAATGGATGGATGAACTTCCCGAAATGAATGGGCGCTGTGGTGCCATCACCAGGCAATCAGGAAGGTTGGATATGCACGCACTGTGTGCCTTCTATAAAGCAAAATGGATGACAGAAGGGCGTTACTACCATCGTGCGGTGCTTTGGGATGAACTTCGATATGAAGGCGGTTTCTGGCATTGGGGAAGGGTAAAGGCCAGGTATGTGGTTTTGTGCCAGGGGGCTCATGCTCAGGGACAAAGGCCGCTAGAGTTATTGCCGTTTCACCTCACTCAGGGAGAACTGCTGAGCCTCAGGGTTTTGACGCCCGATGCGATGCCTTCTTATATTGTGAAGAAAAAGGTGTTTTCCATACCCTTGGGCGATGGGGTATATCGCGTTGGATCCACCTATGATTGGAACAACCTGGAAACAGCGCCACGGGAGGTTACAAGAGAAACACTCTTGCAGCAATTCCGGGAATTGGTTCCCGATGCCGGAGCTGTGGAAGTATTAGCCCATGATGCGGCCATCAGGCCAACGGTAGGACGGCGCAGACCATTTATGGGGCCGCATCCGGAACATCCTCAAATATTCATCTGCAATGGTTGGGGGAGTAAGGGTGCATCCCTAGCTCCCTTGTTGGTGCCTGAACTGCTGGCCTGCATGCTTCGGGGAACGCCGGTGCATCCAGAAACAGATGCAGCAGCCTATTGGCCATAAAAAAAGCCCCGGATAACCGGGGCTTTTTTGTTCAGAGGAAAACCGAACTTATTGGATGGTCATCTTCTTGGTTACGACGTTTTTACCGGCGGTAAAGCGATACAGGTACATGCCTGCTTTCAGACCTTTGCCGTCCAGTTGAATCATATGGTTTCCACGGCTCACCAGTTTCTCACTGGCACTGCGGATCATTTTACCGTCTAAGGTGATGATATCCACCTGCAGGGTGCCGGGCTCATCTATAAACACCATCACGTCTGATTTGTCAGAGAAGGGGTTAGGGAAGTTTTGAGAAACCACAAATACTTCGGCAGGCTGATTGGCTTTATGCACACCGAGGCCCCACTGATGTCCGATGGCGTCAGAAAGGATTTTTGCGGTAGGAATGGCCGCATACATGATTTGGTTTTTCACCGGCTCATGGTTGTTGGTAGAAGTAGAGTTGTTCTGCAGGTTGGTGCCTGGGATCAGGTCGCGCTGCCAAACCATATGCACGAAATTATCTGCGATGGGAGCTACGCTGGCGAAGTCATCTTCTACCATCATTGTCTGAGTCAGGTTCTGTTCATCTTTCCATGTAGTGCCGCCATCGGTAGAATATACCAAGCCTATGTCGCGGTAGTTTGCATCCAGGTCACTCACATCACCTTCTATGGGTACAGAGAAAGTCACGTAAATATTGCCTGCGGCATCAATGGTGGGAGAAGGTTGCCTCAGGGCAGATGTATTGCCCAGGCGAGCTACAGTATTCAGGTTTGTAGGAACCTGGCCGCTGCTCAGGAAGGCTGTGGTAGCGGCACTCAACGCATTGGCTTTATCGCCATCGCGGTCAAATGCAGCACCACCTGCAATAATCTGGCTGGTTTTGGTTACTTCATTCCAGTAGCCGAGGTACTGGAAACCGGGGAAGAACGAGAATGACTGGTCGGTATTGTCATCGTCAAGCATACGGCTGCCGCCCCAGAAGGCATGCACTTTGCCGTTGCGGTCAATCAGCACCTGTACGGTTCCGTCGTTGCTGAACGGAGTATCCAGCATCAGCTTGGTAGATTTGTACGGGGCGTATTGGAAGGAATCGGCAATCATCTTGGTAAAGTTGGTGCCGTTATTGGTTGATTTCCACACAGAAACGTCGTCAGCCAGGCCGCCGAAGATGATGGCAACAATAGAGTCGCGGCAGGTAATAGCGTATTGATCGCCGCCGCCGTTGGAAATACGTGAAGTGTCAAAGCCGGGCAGCATCACTGCTTGTTTGTCCCAGGTTACACCCCCATTGGATGAACGGCTGTACACCATAGGTGCCAGTACACCATTGCGCGTAGGAGCGCGGGGTTCACCGGGCTGTGAGCTGTCAGCATAGGTGTATATGGCGTGGATGTAATTGCCTGAAGAAGTGGCACGACCCCAAAGCGGGCGCAGGTTATTTTCTTTAAGCACTGCGGTTGAAGCCCAGTTTGTCTGGCCTTTTCCGCCGTTTTTAGAAAGCACGAAACCGCCTTGCGCAGCATCGTGTGCCATGATCCATTCAGCACCATTACTCAGCACACCAATACTTGGCCAGCCGAGGCGGGTGGTTTCAATGCGGTCAGCTTTTACAGCACCCCAGGTAGTGTTGTTGAAGTGGTTATACCCGCTGCCCCTATTAGGGAAGGTGGTAGAGCTTTCATCGGCAGAGGTGGTCCAGGTGGCGGAAACGGTACCATCGGCGTGAAGCAGTACGCGGTTACCTACGGAAGCATTGGATTGAAGATCATACCAGGTGTTGCCGATTTCCACGAAAGCATAGGGAACAATGCCACGGCGCAACAGGTATTCCTGGTTTTTGTTTACAATGCCACTGCTCATACCTGACCCGGCTGCCGCCTGATCGGTGGTGATGTGAAAACTGCTTTTTACGGCCGGCCCCGCTGGCGTTGCCACCCGTACGTTGCCAAATGGCACCTGTGCAGTAAGGCCGCAGGCACCGGCAAATAACAAGGTTGAGAGTATGTGTTTGTTCATGGTAATGTGTTCTTAATTATTTAACGTGCAATTTATGGATTAATGAATGAAATGCTGAAACCGTGGGCTGCTCAGTTTTTTAAAATGTTCACGATCAATTCAATAAAAAGTTGATCATCTGAAGCACCGCCTTTATTCACTCCTTTGAAACGCAGATCGAAGTATTTGAGGTGGCCGAACACTTTTTCCAGATCCACAGGGCTGTAATGCCTTATTGCCGTAAGGTATTCTGAAACGAAATACGCATTTACGCCCAGGATTTTTGCCAGCTCCTCCTTGTCTTTTTGCTTGTGGCCATGGGTGAGCATGATTTTATTGAAGTACTGCACAAGAGCGCCAATCAGCACACTGCTGTGGTTTCTTCCGCTCATGTCGCTGCTAAGGTAATGGGCAATCTGAATGGACTTATTGAAGTTTCTGGCGCCCAGGGCCTTTTGCAGTTCAAAAACATTGAATTCTTTGCTCAGGCCGATGTGCTCCTGAATGTGTCTGGCCGTGATGTAGGGGTCTTTTACATTGATGAACAACTTGGTCAGCTCATTCACCACCAAGCTCAAATCGGTTCCCAGGTATTCCGTTACCAGTTCGGCGGCCAGCGCATCCAGTGTTTTTCCCTGATCTCTGGTCCAGGTGTCCAGCCAGCGCTTCATCTGGTAATCCTTCAAGGGTTCAGAATCAAATACGCAGTATTTGGAGAACAACTTGGACAGTTTAGTACGCTTGTCCAGTTTCTTTTCCGATTTGATACACAGCACCAGGATGGTTGAGGGTTGGGGCGCTTCCAGGTATGCTTCCAGCTTCTCCATATCCGATAAATACTGAGCTTCCCTAACCACAATCAACTGATGTTCGGCCCCCATCGGATAGCGGCGGGCAGCCATCAACAGGTTCATGATGTTGGTTTCCTTGCCGTAAAGGGTGCTTTGGTTGAAGCTCTTCTCATGATCCGCCAGTACGGTGGCTTCCAGCGCTTCAGTAATTTTGTCAATGAAAAAGGGCTCTTTCCCTTGCAGGAGGTATGCCGGATGGAATACGCGATTTTTTATTTCCGCGAGAATTTTCTCATAAGATTGAAAAACCGGTACAGTGCTCATTGACTAAATTGCGGGGGTTCTATGCTGAGCTTTCCGGCCTATCAATTCCAGCTGCGCAGACAGGGGCAAAAAAACTATATTTTTGACAGAATCAGAAAAAAATATGTAGCCCTGACGCCGGAAGAATGGGTGCGTCAGCATGTGGTGTTCTGGTTGTTGGATGATCATCGGGTACCGGAGGGATGGATTGCGCTGGAACGGGGTATTTTGGTGAATGGACTGAAGCGCCGCACCGACATACTGGTGCTGAATCGCGATGCGTTGCCAGTATTACTGGTGGAGTGTAAAGCGCCACAAATTCCTATTAACCAGGCGGTTGCCGAACAGGCCCTGCGCTATAACATGGAAGCGGGTGTTCGTTATCTGTGGCTAACCAATGGCCTTGAACATAGTTTATGGAAACTCGGGCAGGATGGTCCTAAGCTCATGGAGGCGCTTCCTCCGCCGGGCGAATGGTAAGTTTGTTACCATGCTCCTTTTCCCTTGCGGATTAACAGGGGTTCTTCACCGCTACAGTCCAGCACGGTGGAAGGTTCTATACCACAAGGGCCGCTGTCTACCAAGATGTCAGCAATGTCAGGCATCCCCAGGGAAATCTCATCAGGGTCGTTGGCATAATCCAGTATGTGGTCATCGCTGTGCAGCGATGTGGCCATCAGCGGCCGCCCGAATTCTTCGAGGATGCGCAAAAGCACCGGATGATCCGGTATGCGCACCCCGATGGTTTTCCGTTTGTTGTGAAACTGTTTCTCTACCGCAGCAGATGCCTTCAGGATGAAGGTATAGGGGCCTGGCAACTTATCGCGCAACAGCCGAAACAGCGGCTGGGAAATGGGAGCAGTGCATGCCGTAATTTGTCTAAAATCGCTGCATAACAATGACAACAAGGCCGTATTTGCCTTTTTACCCACCAGCTTGCACATGCGCTCTACTGCCGCGTGATTTAATGGGTCGCAGGCCAGCGCATAGACCGTATCTGTTGGGATTATCACCACTGCACCAGCCTGCAAGCGCGCAGCTAATGATGCAATCAGTTTCGGGTCGATGTAATATTCAGGCAACTCTATGCGGTCCATGTGCCATTTCTTAACGTTTATAGGCTAATCCAACCCCAAAAACCTGCGACATCTGCCAGTTTTTGTCTTGGTTTTTATCCAGGATGGCGATGGCTGTAAAATTAGTACTCAGGTATTTTGTGAGGCGGGCCGTTACCATCAGATCCAAACGGCTGTCAAATCCTCCTTCGAGGTAATGGAATGGACCAAAACCCAGATATCTGGCAGTAATCCTGATGTTGGGGCGCAGGTCTGTACTCAATTCGCTTTGCAACTGCAAGCCCGCTTCATTGATTATCTTTTTGCCTCTGGCAACATTGGAAATCAGTTCTTTACCGGTTTCTGCATAGATGCGCTGGTTGAGCACAAATGTTTGTCGGGTAGCACCCAAGCCCAACTTCAACCACCAGAATTTTACCGGGGTGTATTTCAACCCAATGGCTTCAATAAGCTGCCCGGGGCTAAGAAAACCTGATATCAGGGTCTTTATCGTACGGCCTGCTGAATCTGTGTCGAAATCATAACCCCTGTATGCCTGCGTTTGAAAGGTAATCCCGGCAAACGCTTGCAGTTTAGGAGCTATTACGTAGTTATAATCGCTGGTGAACAATAACAAGTCCTGACTTTTTCGCATCATTTCACCCTGGTTTTTGATCATGCCGTACAACTGGTTGTAATTATTTTCCCAACTGTGTTTCCCGCTGGTGTATTGCCCTTTGGCGTTTACATAGCTCAGTACATTCAGGTTATTGGTACCCCCGCTTTTCCAATTGTTCGAAAAGGTAGCCTGCGCTGCATTAAAGCCGATTTCAAAGCCACCATTCCATTTGGAACTGTCTTTGGGAATGTCTGCTCGCAACTTTGCCATGAAAAAAAACAATGCTCCAGAAATGAAAAGTGTTTTTAAGTACTCCATCACAATGCGAAGATATCAAAGCATCAGGTTCAGTTGCAGACCTGGGCAGCATCATGTAGGTCAACCTTCAGGAGCCATAGAAACGGGTTTATAAACAAGAACGGGGGACCGAAGTCCCCCGTTCTTGTAGCGTATTGCTTTCAGCGACTCATTGCGCCTGATTTCTTTTGGTTTTATTGTAAATTCTGATGAACAGGAACAACACAAAAGCCACCAGCAGGAATATGATGGTTTGCTGTATGAAGTTTCCGTATTTCAATTCCGCATCGCCAACCTTTACAGACAGCGTAGAGAAGTTTACACCGCCTGTGATGATGCCAATCACCGGCATAATGATATCGCTAACCAGTGAATCTACGATTTTCTGGAAGGCTGCACCAATCACCACACCAACGGCCAGGTCAAAAACACTGCCTTTGGAGATGAATTCTCTGAATTCTGAAACTAGTCCCATATTTGAGTTTTCTTAAGTTGTGAATTTGTGATATACGGTTAAGCTTGATTTCCGCCCGGTTCGCGCATCAATTGTTTCACCAGCTCGGCAGCTTCTTTCAGCATGATGGCACTGTACACTTTCAAACCGCTCTCGTCAATGATTTTCTTGGCTTCTTCGGCATTGGTACCCTGCAAGCGCACGATGATGGGGATTTTAATGTCTCCAATTTTACGGTAAGCTTCTACCACGCCGTTGGCTACGCGGTCGCAGCGCACAATGCCGCCGAAGATATTGATGAGGATGGCCTTCACATTGGGATCGCTCATGATGATGCGGAATCCGGCTTCTACGGTTTCTGCATTGGCAGTACCCCCCACATCGAGGAAGTTTGCCGGTTCGCCGCCGGAAAGCTTAATGATATCCATGGTTGCCATGGCCAGTCCGGCACCGTTTACCATACAACCCACGTTGCCGTCCAGTTTCACGAAATTCAGGTTGTATTTGCCTGCTTCAACCTCGGTAGGATCTTCTTCAGCCAAGTCGCGCAGGGCAAACAGGTCGCTGTGGCGATAAAGAGCGTTATCGTCCAGGTTCACTTTTGCATCTACGGCGATGATGCGGTCATCGCTGGTTTTCAACACAGGGTTGATTTCGAACATGGCTGAATCGGTATCTTCATAAGCGCGGTAAAGAGCGGTAACGAAATTAACCATCTCCTTGAACGCTTTTCCTGACAAGCCCAGGTTAAAGGCTATCTTTCTTGCCTGGAAAGGTTGAAAGCCCACTTTAGGATCCACCCATTCCTTAAAAATCTTTTCCGGATGCTCTTCCGCTACCTGTTCAATATCCATACCGCCTTCGGTGGTATAGATGATCACGTTGTTTTTAGTACCGCGGTCAAGTAATACGCTCATATAATACTCCTTAGGCTCGGATGCACCGGGATAGAAAACATCCTGAGCAACCAATACTTTGTTCACTATTTTCCCTTTAGCGCCGGTTTGGATGGTGATGAGGTTTCCTCCCAGCAGGTTTTGGGCTATGTCGCGCGCTAAATCGGCATTTTTGGCTACCTGAACACCCCTTTGTTCGGTACCTTCAATTTTGCCCTTACCGCGTCCTCCGGCATGAATCTGCGCCTTTACCACGCACCAGTCGCTGCCAGAAACTTCTTTCACTTTCAGGGCAGCTTCATAAGCCTGTTCGGGCGTTTCAGCCACATATCCTTCCTGAATGGCCACTCCATATTTTTTTAATACCTCTTTGGCCTGATACTCGTGTATGTTCATGGTTGAATTTCGAGCCGCGAAGTTAATAGGCGCTGGCATATCTTTGACTGCAGGTTTTGGCAAGTTGCCGGCTTTATGATTATTAGTGCACGCGACATCAAGAAAAAGTTTGGAACACTGGAGGTACTCAGGGGCATCAGCCTTGACATTCCCGAGGGGCAAATGGTTTGTATTACCGGTGCATCCGGGGCGGGCAAAACCACATTGCTGCAAATTTTAGGCAGCCTGGACCGCCCCAGTTCGGGAACGGTGTTGCTCAATGGGCAGGATTTGTTCGCCATGAACAAAAAATCCCTTTCTGCTTTTCGCAACCGGCATATAGGATTCATTTTTCAGTTCCATCAGCTGCTGCCTGAGTTTACCGCCCTGGAAAATGTGTGTATTCCGGGTTGGATAGGCGGGCGCAATAAAACCGAAGTTAAAGATGAAGCCGAAGCCCTGCTGGGTTTCCTTGGCCTTGAGCAACGGCTTATGCACAAGCCCGGAACTATGTCTGGCGGCGAGCAACAACGTGTTGCAGTAGCGCGTGCGTTGATCAATAATCCTTCAGTGGTATTTGCCGATGAACCTAGTGGAAATCTTGATTCTCGAAATGCGGCAGAGCTTCACGACTATTTCATTCGCCTGCGTGATGAGCGCAAACAAACCTTCATTGTGGTAACCCACAACGACCTTCTTGCCGGCCTGGGGAACCGCATCATCCGGATGCAGGATGGCATGATGGCAGATGCATGAGCGATGAGGCCCTGCACATATTAAAACGTTATTGGGGGTATCCATCTTTCCGTACCGGGCAGGAATCGGTTATTCAGGCATTTATGGAAGGTCGCGATGTGCTTGCACTGATGCCCACGGGAGGCGGGAAATCATTGTGTTTTCAGGTTCCTGCGCTCATGCTGCCCGGGCTCACCCTTGTGGTGTCTCCACTTATTGCACTGATGAAGGATCAGGTAGAAGGGCTGCATCGCCGGGGTATTGCCGCCGCCGCCATTACCAGCCACCACACGCGCAAGGAGCAGGAACGCTTTCTTGCCCTGGCCCGCGATCTGCAACTTCGCCTGCTATACCTTTCTCCTGAAAAGCTGGCCTCAGAAGATTTTCAAGGCTGGCTGGCCCACTTGCAGGTAGACCGTTTGGTGGTTGATGAAGCCCATTGCGTTAGCCAGTGGGGCTATGATTTCCGTCCGGAATACCTGACCATTGGCGCCGTCCGTTCGCTCATCCCCGGCGCAGCTTGTATGGCCCTGACCGCATCAGCTACACCCCATGTGGTTGAAGATATAGCCGCTAAGCTGGCATTGCAAAAGCCTTTTCGCCATGCCGCCGGCTTTGATAAACCCAACCTCGACTTTTCTGTACACATGGTGGAATCCAAGCCCGCATGGCTCAGGGAGCACCTGGCAGGGGTGAAATCCTGCGGACTGGTGTATGTGCCTACCCGCCGCGATACACTGGAAACCAGCCAGTTGCTTAAAGACCACGGCCAGCGCGCCGACTTTTACCATGCCGGACTTGCTCCCGATGTGCGGGTTCGCAAACAGCAGGATTGGATGCAGGGCCGCTCGCGTATTATGGTGTGCACCAATGCTTTTGGCATGGGCGTGGATAAACCCGATGTTCGCTTTGTGGTGCATACCAGCATACCCTTGTCGCCCGAAGCCCTTTATCAGGAAGCAGGCAGGGCAGGCCGTGACGGTAAAAAGGCTGTGGCGGGAATATTGTGGTACGAATCTGACCGCCTCAAATTGCAAGAGCAACTGGAAGACGCATTTCCTCCCATGGAATTGGTACAACGAGTGTACACGGCATTGATGAATCATTTTTCGCTTCCCGTTGGAACAGGTGCCGATCGTTACTTTCCTTTCGATGCGGCCTTGTTTTGTAAGGCCTTTGGATTTGACCAGAAAACATTGCATTACGCACTGAACATCATGGAGTGGTGCGGCCTGCTCAAGGTGTCCGAATCAGTGCGCATACCGGCCAGGTTGCGTATTTTGTGCGCTTATCCCGATTTGTATGAGTTTAAGCTGGACCATCCGCGCTATGATGACCTGATCAATGCCATGCTGCGCTTATATCCCGGCATTTTCGATCACTACATAAACCTCAGGGAGCCGCAACTTGCCATGCTGATGGCCCGGCCGGAATCCGAGGTGCGGGAGCAGATGCAGGAACTAACTCGGGCCGGTATTTTGGATTATATCCCCCTGCGCGATAAGCCAGGCATCACCCTGCGCTGCGATTACCTGTTGCCCCCCAGGTTTAATGCGCCCCTGATAGAAAACATCAGACAGCGCAGGCAGGAAGCCCTGGATGCTGTGCTGGCCTTTGTTGATACCCGCAACTGTCGTTTGCAATACCTCCGCAATTACTTCGGCGAAGCCGATGCAACACCTTGCGGTCATTGCGATAACTGCAGGGCTGCGCATGACAGGCTGCAGGTATCTAAGCTTACCCTGGAGGAAGTGAGGCCTTTGCTTCAGGAAGGTGCTGCGGAACCATTGGCGCTGATGCGCCATTTCGGATTTCACGATGTGGAGGCCTTCAGGCAGGCCATGCATCAAATTTTAGATTCGGGGTTGGTGCGTTTGAATGAAAAAGGACAGCTTGAATGGGTAAACGGATAATATTTACTGTGGTGAACGACCTGCAAACGGACCGCAGGATGGAGCGCATATGCAGCACCCTGGCCGGTGCCGGTCATGATGTGCTGTTGATAGGCCGCAGGATGCCAGGCAGCCAGGATTTGCCTGTGAAAAACTACAGGACACAGCGGCTGCGCTGCCGGTTCAATAAAGGGAAGCTATTTTATCTGGAATACAACCTCCGCCTATGGTTTCATCTTTTGTTTCGCTCCTTTGATGTTCTTGGAACGGTAGATGCAGATACCCTGCCTGCCGGTTGGATGTTGCGCCGCCTGAAGCGCATCAAGCTGGTTTTTGACGCCCATGAATGGTTCAGCCAGGTTCCGGAAGTAGTGTGCAGGCCAGGTGTGCAGCGCATCTGGGAATGGGTGGAGCGGAATTTCATTCCCGCAGCAGACGCTGCCTACACGGTATGTGCTTCTATTGCTGCGCGCTATGAACAAATCAGCGGTAAACCATTTCATGTAATCATGAATGCTCCGCCATTGGATGCGCATTACCCAAACCATCAACCCGAAGACCCACCCTTTATCCTTTATCAAGGCGCCCTGAACCGTGGTCGTGGAATTGAAGCCATGATCATGGCCCTGCATCAACTGGACATCAGGCTGGTACTGATTGGTGAAGGCGACTTGTCGGAAACACTGCGCAATATGGTACAGCGCGAAGGGCTGCAGCAAAAAGTACAATTTGCCGGCTGGGTGGCGCCGGATGAGTTGAAATATCATACCTGTAAGGCCTGGCTGGGACTTAACGTGAGCGAGAATCAGGGCCTGAGCTATTACCTCTCACTGAACAATAAGTTCTTCGACTACATCCATGCCGGACTACCTTCTCTGATTAATTCATTTCCTGAATACCTCCACCTGATGCAACAATGGGAAGTGGGCATAGCTGTTGATGCCGATGCCGATATGCTTGCAGCGGCTGTGAGGCGACTGCAACAGGATCCTGAGCTCTATGCCCGTTTGCAGCATAACTGTCGCGAAGCTGCGAAAATCTTAAATTGGCAGCGGGAAGCCGAAAAGCTGAAAGTTATTTATGCCCAACTCTAAACCCTTGCTGCATCTGGTAGCCTTTGATGTTCCTGAACCACCGGACTATGGCGGTGTGATTGACATCTATTATAAAATCCGCGCTTTAAAGCAATGCGGTATTTCTGTGATACTTCACGCTTTTGAGTATGGCAAACGCGCAAGGACCGAGGCTTTACATCACCTATGCGAACGAGTGTATCTGTATAAGCGCCGCACCTTCAAGAATCCGTTTTACGGTGAGATACCGTACATCACTGGCAGCCGCGACAGTGCCGAGCTGCTGGAGCACTTGGCGAACACCGAAGCTCCAATTCTGTTTGAAGGCCTGCATTCCTGTTATTGGCTGGACCACCCTTCGCTGGCGAACAGGTTTAAGGTGGTGCGCACCCACAACATCGAACACGATTACTACGCGAACCTCGAAGCCGCTGAAACAAATTTCTTCAAAAAGTACTTCTTCAGGGTTGAAGCAGAGCGCCTGCGTCACTTCGAACCTATTCTCAAAAAGGCCAACCTCATTGCGGCCATTTCTCCTGACGACACGGGCTATTTTTCCAGGTTGTACGGGCATACGGAATATGTTCCGGCATTTCATCCAAACGAGCAGGTAGACATATCATCAGGGAAGGGAAGTTTTGCCTTATATCACGGAAATCTGGCCGTTGCTGAAAACAATCAGGGTGCTTTATACCTGGTTCGAGAGGTTTTCAGCAAGGTTCAGGTACCCTGTGTTATTGCTGGCAATCAGCCCTCGGCACAACTGAAGCAGGCGGTGTCCCGTTTTTCGCATATACAACTTGCCGAAGGTTTGGACTCTGAAGCCGTACTGCGCCTGATAGGAGATGCACAGGTTAACGTATTGTGTACCTTTCAAGGAACCGGCATAAAGCTAAAGCTCATCAATGCGCTTTACCGCGGCAGACACTGCTTAACCAACAGTGTAATGGTGCATCATACGGGATTGGAGCCTTTGTGCAGGGTAGCGGATCATCCGCAAGAAATGGCTTCCTGCATTATGGAACTGATGGATAAGACTTTCACCGAATCTGATATTGCCTCGCGCAGGGAAGCATTGCAGCATGATTTCAACAACCATTCCAATGCAGAGCGCCTCATCCAGGTGATGCAAAAAGCGCATGCCTGGGGCTAATCACCTGGAGTAATCAAGATTTCTTTTTTACCGGTTTCAGCTCTTTTTTCAGAAAGCGCCCTGTATGGCTGTCCTTGAAGGCTGCCACATCTTCAGGCGTGCCATACACCAGTATGTTACCGCCTCCGGAGCCGCCTTCCGGGCCCAGGTCAATCACATGGTCTGCAACCTTAATCACATCCATATTGTGTTCCACCACCAACACTGTGTTGCCGCGGTTCACCAATTCCTGAAGTACCTCGAGCAATTGCCTTATATCGTCAAAATGCAGACCCGTTGTGGGTTCATCCAGGATGTAAAAGGTTCTGCCCGTATCGCGTTTGCTCAGTTCGGTAGCCAGTTTCACGCGCTGTGCCTCGCCACCGCTCAAGGTGGTGCTGCTTTGTCCCAGCGTGATGTAACCCAATCCAACCTGCTGCATAGTGATGATTTTGCGTTTGATCAGGGGCAGGTGCTCAAAAAAATCTACCGCCTGTTCTACACTCATCTCCAACACGTCGGTGATGCTCTTGCCTTTGTACCGCACCTCCAGTGTTTCCCGGTTGTATCGTCTGCCATGACAGGCATCACATGGCACTTCGACGTTGGGAAGGAAATTCATCTCGATGACCTTCCTTCCGGCTCCGCCGCAGGTTTCACAACGCCCGCCTTTTACATTAAATGAAAAGCGCCCGGCCTTATAACCCCTGATTTTAGCTTCCGGCAGGTTGGCAAACAGGTTGCGTATCTCTGTGAACACCCCCACATAGGTGGCAGGATTGCTTCTGGGTGTGCGTCCTATCGGCGACTGGTCAATGCGAATGACCTTATCCACCAATTCCAGGTTTTTGAAGGATTTTACCGAAAGGTTTTTATAGTGCGTTCCGTAAATACGGTTGGACAGCAGCGGGAACAGGGTTTCGTTGATCAGCGTGGATTTGCCGCTGCCGCTCACGCCTGTTATGGCGATGAAGCAGCCCAGCGGAAACCGCACCTGCACCGCGTTCAGGTTGTTGCCGGTGCAGCCGCTCAGCTCTATAAATTCCTTGCCGGGCTTGCGGCGTTTGGCAGGAACAGGGATTTCCATGGTTCCGGCCAGGAATTTTGCCGTAGTCGTGTCAAAGCGTGAAAAGGTTGCTAAATCTCCCTGGGCCACAATTCTTCCTCCGTGAAGGCCGGCACCCGGACCAATTTCTACCAAGTGATCGCTTTCCAGCATCATGTCGCGGTCGTGTTCTACTACCAGAACCGTGTTGCCTAAGTCGCGCAGCTCCTTGAGGCTGGCAATGAGCTTTTCATTATCTCTCTGGTGAAGGCCAATACTTGGTTCATCGAGGATATACAATACATTCGTCAGCTTAGAGCCTATTTGGGTAGCCAGGCGTATGCGCTGGGCCTCCCCACCGCTAAGAGTTCGCGCAGGGCTGTTCAGATTCAGGTAGGAGAGGCCTACCCCATAAAGGAACGATACCCGACCTTGAATTTCCTTGAGCAAGTCTGTTGCAATGATTTTCTGTCTTTCGTTCAGGTCTTCATGAACATGTTTCAGCCAGTCCAGCAGTGCCCCGATGTTCATGGATGCCAGGTCGGCAATATTCTTACCTGCCATGCGGTAGTAACGGGCTTCTTTCTTCAGCCTGCTGCCTTCACAATCGGGACAGATGGTATTGTGCATGAACAGTTCCGCCCAGGCGCGCATTTCTTCATCACTGCTCTCAAAATACTGCTCCTGCACAAAGTGAAAGACGCCCTTGAAGCTGCTTTGTACGCGTGTTTTCTTGCCGCTGTCGCTCACCTGTTCAATTGGGAAGCTGCTTTCTGTACCATGCAGGATGGCACGCAATACCTCGCTGCTCAGACTTTCTATAGGGTCGGCAAGGCTGAACTTATAATGCCTGGACATGGCCCTGAGCTGGGTAAAGGTCCAGTTTTCCTTTATTTCGCCGAGGGGCGCCAGGCCGCCGCGGTTGATGCTTTTAGATCGGTCAGGGATGACCAGTGCTTCCGACACTTCTGATATCTCACCTAGGCCTTCACAGGTAGGACAGGCGCCATAGGGTGAGTTAAAGGAAAAGGTGTTCGGGTTGGGCTCGTCATAGCTGAGGCCGCTCACCGGGTCCATCAGGAATTTGCTGAACAGTTGTCTGCTCTGATCGCTCATGTCGAGCACCATCATAGTTCCCTTGCCCATTTTCAGGGCCGTGCGCACCGATTCCGCCGCTCGTGCCGCAGCTGTGGCTCCTGCATCCAGGCGGTCAATAACCAGTTCGATGTCGTGGATCTTATAGCGGTCCAGCTGCATACCCGGTTTGATTTCAACCATAACCCCATCGATGCGCATACGCTGAAATCCGCGCTTATGGTATAGTTCAAAAAGCTCGCGGTAATGTCCCTTACGGCCTTTCACCAACGGAGCGAGTATGGCGATTTTTTTGCCAAAATAACGCTGCTCTATGGCGTCAATGATTTGTGCTTCTGTGAAACGCACCATGCGCTCGCCACTTTCATAGCTGTAGGCTTCACCGGCGCGTGCAAACAGCAGGCGGAGGAAGTCATATACCTCAGTAATGGTGCCCACGGTGCTGCGCGGATTGCGGCTTACGGTTTTCTGCTCGATGCTGATGACCGGGCTCAGCCCGTTGATTTTGTCTACATCCGGGCGCTTCATATCGCCGATAAACTGCCGCGCATAAGCAGAAAAGCTGTCCAGGTAACGGCGCTGACCTTCCGCGAAGATGGTGTCGAAGGCAAGACTGGACTTCCCGCTGCCGCTCACGCCGGTAAACACAATCAGCCGGTTTCTGGGGATGCTGAGGTCCAGCGCCTTGAGGTTGTGTTCTCTGGCGCCAAACACCTCAATGGTGCCGGTATCTTCGGGAAATTCAGGCATGGATGGCGGGGCGGCAAAATTACGCCCATTTTGGCTTAATGACTGCCGACCCATGAAACTTGGGCCACTATGTTCATAAATACAGCTGAACCTATACGAAATGATGCTTGAAGATGACTGGCGCCGGTTGAACAGTCAACCACAAAATCCCATGCAAAGCTTTGATTCCTGCCTTTGTATTCGTCGGTAACTTTGCAGCATGAAACTGCATGAAGTGCTCACCGTCAGCTTCACCCTGTTTGCGGTGATTGACATGATTGGGGCCGTTCCCCTCATCATCACCCTAAAAGAGCGCATCCCGGGCATCCATGCCCTGAAGGTTACGCTGGCTTCTGCCATCCTGATGCTCGGATTTTTGTTTGCCGGCGAGCCTTTCCTGAGGTACCTCGGTGTGGATTTACAGTCTTTCGCCATAGCCGGAAGCATAGTGATGTTCATTCTGGGTCTGGAAATGGTGCTGGGCATCCATGTGTTCAAGCACGATCCGGATTTGAGTACTGGAAACATTGTGCCGGTGGCATTTCCCATCATTGCAGGTTCCGGAACGCTTACCACCATCATGTCTTTGAAAAGCACCTATTCCGACTTGGTTATCAGCGTAGGAATAGCATTAAATCTGATCGTAATTTTTGTGGTGGTGGGAAGCACGCGTTACATCCAACGCAATTTGGGTAAGAGCGGTCTGGAAGTGATGCGTAAGTTCTTCGGCGTTATCCTGTTGGCTATAGCGGTAAAGATTTTCCGCGCCAGCCTTTCCTGAATGCGCACCCGGGCCTCAACGGAAGCTGAACAAGTGTTTGGTATAAGGGGTAGGCGGAGCGTTCATCAGGGTTTCGGTAGCGTCCAGCGCATCCGTTTTTCCTTCATGCAACACCAGGATGCGGTGGCTGAACCAGGCTGCGACATCCAGGTCGTGGGTAATGAACAGATACCCCAGCTTTTTCTGTTGCTGCAAAGAGGCCAGCAGGTTGAGTACCGATGCCTGCACGCTGGGATCTAAAGCTGAAACCGATTCATCAAGGATGATGACTTCCGGATTGGCACATAAGGCCCTGGCAATACACACCCTTTGGCATTGTCCGCCGCTGAGTTCATGAGGATAAGCATTCCAGGTGTGCTCAGGCAGGCGCACATCCCGTAGGATTTCTTGTGCTTTTTCCCGCGCATGAATCCCTTTGCTGCGGTTCTTGCCGCCATGTCGGATGGCTTCTTCCAGTATTTTCAGCACCTTTTGGTTGGGGTTCAGGGCTGACAGGGGATCCTGAAATACCAGTTGGATCATGCCCTTGGGCAACGATTCATGCCGTTCATCGGTGATGGTTCCATCAAAATCGCGGTCCAGTCCGCTGATGATGCGTGCCAGTGTAGACTTTCCGCTTCCCGACTGACCGAGGATGCAGATGGTTTCACCGCGGCGCAGGCTGAAGGCAATGTCTTGCAGCACAGGCTTCTGCTCCGATGGGAATATTTTCTGATCCACCCGAATGATCAGTTGCTCTGAAGCATCGGATTCAGGGATTCTGTAGATGGGCAGCACAAGTTCGCCCGGGGCCGGCAGGGTATGGCCGCGCTTATCCAGGGAAGGCCGGCATTCCAGCAACATGCGTGTATAAGTATGGGATGGCTTGGACAATACATGTGCAGCGGAACCTTGTTCCACCACCTGCCCGTTTTGCATCACCAGCAGAGCATCGCAATAGCTTCCCAGCAGTTCGAGGTCGTGAGACACCAGAAGCAGGGCCACACCCCGGCTGCGGCATAAATCGGTCATCAATGCGCTCACCTGATGCTTCAGTTCAGCATCGAGGGCCGTAGTGGGTTCATCGGCCAGCAGAAGTTCAGGGTTGTTGGCAAGAGCCATGGCAATCATCAGCCTTTGCCTTTGTCCACCGCTTATCTGAAAGGGATAGGACCTCATGATTCGCTCCGGGTTGTTCAGGCCTGTTTCCATAAGCAGGGACATGGCACGCTCCAGTTTTCGTTGTTTGTGTTCCTCATCCATACATTCCAGCAATTGCTTGCCGCAGCGCATGGTCGGATTCAGCGCACTCAAGGGCTCCTGGAAGATAAACCCGACGGATTGACGGCGAAAGCGTCGCAGTACTTCTTTGTCTTCCCGACCGGTCCAACAATGCCGGGCATACTTGCCATGGAAATGCAATGATCCGGCGGCGGAAAGTGAAGGCGGCAACAAACCGGCAACCGACAATAAAGTGAGGGTTTTACCAGAACCGGATTCTCCTGCAATGCCCACAATTTCTCCCTTTTGAACGCGAAGGTTCAATGGCTGCACGAGCATGCGCGAAGGGCCTGTGATGCTCCATGAATCAAGTTCAAGCAGGGCGGGATTCAAGCAGGTAAAGATATACTGGCTGACGGTGAATATTCCGAAAAATCAGTTTGGCTTCAGGGTTTGCTGCTCAATGAAAGAAACGAATTCCGCAGGGTTGTTGAACACACGGACGTTTGACGGAAAGGACAAATCTTTGCGCTTGATGACCTGCATTCCGGTGAGCAGTATTTGGGTATCCGGCCAGCTTTTGCTCAGGGCATTGATGAAAATTTGTGTAGGAAGATTGGTGTTTGCCGCCGTGAGGGAGCAGAAGATAAAATCGGGGATATGAACGGAGAAGATGCTGTTCAGGTCTTCCAGTGGGGTAGAAGTACCCAGATAAATTACGCTTTGTCCTCTGGCACGCAGGATGTAGTTGGCAAACAACAGGCTCAGGTCGTGGGGTTCACCGGCGGGAACAAACAGCAAATAGCGCCTCGCACCGGCTACCGGATTAAGGTTCAGCTGGTCAATAGACACATATAGGCGCTGCCTGATCAGGTTGGTGATGAAGTGTTCATGGGCAGGATGGATGCTCCCCCCTAGCCACAGCAGCCCTATATGCTCCATAAACGGGAAAATGATCCGGCCCATGGTTTCTTCCATGCCAATCTTCAATACATTAACGGAGAGCGTTTTATTGAATTCCCGCTCATCGAAATCCATCATGGTTGATACCAGGGCCTGGATTTGCCCTTCATATTGGGTATTGTGTTCATGGATTTCGAGTGTGCGTTTCTGCACATCCTCTCTGCTCATCTGGGCAATGGCTTTGATTTTAACACCATTGTTACACAGGATGGCTACGTTTAACATGTATTTCAGGTCATCTTCCTCGTAGTAGCGGATGTTGGTTTCAGTGCGTTTGGGCTTGAGCAGTCCATAGCGCTGCTCCCACATGCGCAGTGTAAAGGCTTTTATTCCAGTAATGTTCTCAATGTCTTTGATGAAATACTTATCCCGGAAAAACTCTTTTCCCTTTCTTTGTTCCTCTGGCAACATCCCGTTAGGATTTATTATTTCAGGTAAGCTCATGACTAAAAAAATACTCATCACCGGAGCCTCGGGGCTTGTAGGTAGAAAATTAATTTCTCACTTGACAAGTCAAGGCGCTGTATGTAAGGTGCTTACTGCAAATAAAAAGCAAAAATATCAGGAACATCAATACTATTGGAA
>CANHRE010000019.1 GCA_947463095.1 Flavobacteriales bacterium
ATGTGATCTGGCTTATTGGCGTACTTCTGGTCTAGTTTAGAACGAACAACGCCTTTCACTACCGGATTTACGGCCTCAAGGTGGCTGGGGTTTGCAGCCAGGTGGAGATGCACCTTTTTACCGCTTTTGGTATCCACAACGGTATCGTAACCAAGGTGGTATTTTACATCACCCTCAAACTGGTCATTCTGGAACACCTTACCTTCAAACTCACCAAAAATCTGGGTATAGGTTTTGTTGAAGATGTTGGCCAGCACATTTAGGCGGCCCCTGTGAGCCATGCCCATTACAAACTCTTCCACGCCGAGGCCGGAACCATATTGTATCACGGCGTCAAGCGCGGGAATCAGGCATTCAAGACCTTCTACGGAAAAGCGCTTCTGGCCGATATATTTGGTGTGTAGGAAGTTTTCAAAAACGGTAGCCTGGTTCAATTTTTCCAGGAAATGACGCTTTTCATCTACTGTCAATTCAGGGCGATTGCGCGTTTTTTCAATCCGTGTACGCAGCCATTCCAGGCGACGGGGTTCCCGGATGTGCATAAACTCCGAACCAATATGGCCGCAATAGGTTTCTTCCAGCAGTGCGATGATGTCTTTAAGCGAAGCTGAGCCAAGACCTACTTCAGCACCGGCATTGAACACCTTGTCAAGGTCAGCCGGTTCCAGACCAAAATTCGCGATATTCAGATCCGGGCTCCATTTGCGGCGTTCGCGCAGCGGATTGGTTTTGCTGAACAGATGCCCGCGTTCCCGGTAAGCGTTGATTAGGTTCAGTACATTGATTTCGCGGAGTGCATCTTCGCTGATGCCCTGTTTTTCCGCACCCAGTTCAAAACCTTCGAAGAACTTACGCCAGCCGAAATCCACACTTTCATGGTCGGCCTGATATTGGCGGTACAGGGTATCAATGGCCGAGGGGTCGGCGTTCAACAGGTATGATGGGTGCTGACTCATCGCAAATAATGTAGCTAAGGGTTGCGAAATTAGCGAATTCGGCAGGAAGCCTAAGGAAAAGCGCAGCAAATTCTGCGGAGTATGGTAAGATTTGGTTAAGCTAAGAGCGTTCAATCACAGCGAAACGGGAATTATAATGTGGGCTGATGGTATGTTACAGATCACTGCTGTCCAAAACATTTTTTTAAACAGTTAGTGTGATGATTATCAAGGTGTTAGCCCTCTGTTTTGACGATTATGATTTTTACCCCCATACCGAATCAACCATATTCTATTCCCTTACTTTTTCCTTGATGAAAAAGGATGCAAAAAATCAAGGCTGCTTGGATAGTTGTAAGGGATAAGTGGTAAGTGGTAAGTGGTAAGTGGTAAGTGCTGGTTCCCGAGCAGCTTCCTCGGCATTTAGCGGCGGCTTGCGGCGCTCAACGCCTCTCATCCTCTGAGGCCGATCCTTTTGCGGCGTTGCTTGGATGTGGTTGGTGGGATGGTTTGGAATTAGTGATGCGTCATGGTGAGCATATAAAGTCTGTCATGGTGAGCCACGTCGAACCATTGGGGGTAGTTCCAAACGCTCCCCCACAGTTCATTGCTAACGCAATTCAGTGGGGGCAGGCACTATGACGCGAAGCGAGCGGCGGCGGCATTTTAAGTTCTTGAAGAGTTGCCACTATTTTGGAATGGTTCTGCTATTCAAAGGCAGTCCTGTATATCAATATTGGCTAAATTTCATGTTGGACAGAAGTGATTCAAAACAACGTCGCAGGGTGAAGGCGAATCAATTCCTTCCAATCCAAACCATCCTTCCCGGTAGTATAAACACGGTGCGGGTTGAAGGCTTTGCGGAATAAATCCATGCCTTTGGATGAGCCTTGGTTGGATTTAATTTCGAGGCCTACGGTTTTCCCTTTCCAGGTAATCACGAAATCAACCTCTACGTCACCCTGCCTCCAATAGCAAAGTTCAAATCCTTCGTGGGTGTAGGAAAGCAAATGAGAACCAACCGCAGATTCCACTACGCGACCCCAGATTTGAGGATGTGAAATAGCCTCACTCATATTCATAGGATTGTATGCCTGAACGAGCGCCTGATTATAGGACTGAAATTTTGGGCTGGAGCTCTTTTTTCGGGCAGTATCCACAGCATATTTCTGTAAACCGCAGAGCAAACCGGCCCCATCCAGCAGGTTCAGATAATTTGCTAAGGTAACCGTATTGCCCGCATCCTGAAGTTGACCAAGAATTTTAGTGAAGGAAAGGATTTGTCCGCTGTACTGTGTTCCCAACTCGAAAAGACTCCTCAGCAGCTGAGGTTTATCGATGCGGGTGAGCATGAGGATATCTCGGTTCAGGGCACTTTCAATCAAGGAATCTCTTACATATAATTTCCATCGGTCCTCTTGTTCAATTAGATCAGCGGCACCAGGGTAAGCACCATACCACGCGAATTGTTCAGGCGTGAAACCAAAAGCCTCTTCCAATTCAGTAAAGCGCCAATGCGGGACGTATAAAATTTCGAAACGACCGGCTAATGATTCACTCAAGCCTTGTTGCAGTAACAATCGGGATGAACCCAGGAGCCATATTTTGAGTTTTGTATCTGTAAAACGGTCTTCGTCCCACAGGCGTTTTACTGTTTCACTCCAGTTATAAACTTTTTGAATCTCATCAATAACCAGAATAAATTCTTGGGTTCGGGCCTTCAGACGAGCGGCGTTCCAAATTTCTTCCAGCCAGGATTCGTTTGCTCCGGAAATCGCATCAGCACTAATCCATTGTGCGTTTGAAATCGCTTGCAGTACCTGTCTGATGAGGGTGGTTTTACCCACCTGCCGCGGACCACTCAGCACCTGAATGCGAAATTGGTTTTCGCCCATACGGTGCAAAATATCGTTGTAGAGATACCTTTTAAACATTTACTCAGTACATTGAGCAAAAATACTCAACACGCTTAGTAAAAACAAGAAACCTCTATATCACAAGGCTTTAGGCGATGTATTGATGCTCGGTTTATGCACAAAGGGATGGATGCAAACGTTTACAAACGCATACAAATGTTTGCTGCTGATGATGTGAAAGAAGCCCATTAGAAATTGCTTTCATGAAACAAGATGCATCTTGGATTTTCGGCGATATCGGACGCTTGTTTTACCCGAAGCTATGTGCAGGCTGCCGTTATGCTTTATTTGAAGCAGAGCAAGGCATTTGCGCAGCCTGTGTTGCCGCATTACCCAGAACGGCATTCAAAAGCGGAAGTGAAAATCAGGCGGCCCGCATGTTTCACGGAAGGGTAAAATTTATGGGCGTACATAGCTTTTTGTATTTCCACAAGGCCGGAATCACCCAGAGCTTGCTGCATCAGATCAAATACCGGGGAGGATCTGCGCTAGCCTATCAGATGGGACAGCTCTTTGGTCATAAGCTGGAAACCCGGTTACTACCCGACGTGCTCATACCGGTACCCCTACATGCTTCCAGACTAAGAGAACGCGGGTATAACCAATCGGAAGCTTTGGCACAGGGTATGGCAGCCGCCTTATACCTCGAGGTAAATACGCACATGTTATCAAGGACAATGGCAGGCAGAAGTCAAACCAAATCCGGTAGATTAACCCGCTGGAATAACGTAGGAACCAGGTTTGAGTGCAGTAATGTGGTGTACCCAAAGGAAATACATATCGGGCTGGTTGATGATGTATTAACAACAGGCGCTACGCTCGAATCCTGTGCCCGCGCGCTTGAACAAGTCGGATATCGAAATCTGAGCGCATTTACCTTGGCCTATGCGGAGTATTAAACAGACGTCCACCCCTGTCATTTTGCTTATCTTCGCAGGGATTTCACCATTTACCAACATGAAAAGAGCACTACTTTTCCCCATGTTGCTGGTTCTAAGTGTTTTAGGACTCGCAGCGCAAAAACCCATTGCCGGTCAATTTACCGGAATTCTCGTACCACAATACTCCACCGCCGGTGGCGCCGGAAGCATCAGGCTTCCAGTGGTATTTAAGGCCGCCATCAACAACCTGTTGCCGAACACCCAGTATAAATATATGGTTCGTGCAATGAAAATTGCCGACACGGGCCTCACTACCGCTTCCGGTGCGGGAACTGGTATCTGGCTGGACACTTCCGGTCAATGGAGGGCAAACTCTTCAACGTCACTGACCGCAGTAGGTCAACATGATACCTTCACTACCGACTTTGGTGGAACGTATACCGGATGGTTTGGGTTTTGCCAAAGTTCCAATGCCATTTTCAACGATGGTTTAAACGTATACCCGCTGATTCAACTCCTGGCCATTAGCCCGGGGGCTGTAATAGAAAAACACTATCTGGCAGACAGCATACGTTGTGTTTCCTTTGGAACAACGAATACCAAGGGTACGGCCATTTGGGGCAAAAGCCTGGCCCCGGCTAAATCTATGGTAGCCTTGTTTGACAACATCCAAGGCACAGGTCGTCCTATTGCCATGACCTATGTAGAGGGAACGGGCATCACCCCTGCTTCTCTGGCTACGTTTTACACCACAGACATTCTTGGTAAAGGCGGAAGCTGGGGAACATCTATTCCCAACAAGTTGACCGATGGCATTCGTCGCGTGGCAAACTACAGCCTAAAAACCGGACAGGAATTATATGCCAGCCTTGACTCCAACGGTGTTTGGGGATGGGGCAGCACCACCAAATCTACTGTTGGTACTACCGGAGGCTCAGCCACACCCATTGCGTTAACTGAAGAAGAATGTGCACTGGTACAACCTGATTTTCAATTCTGGCTGCGCACATCCTCAGTGGGAGAGGCCGACGGAAAAGCGCTGCTTGTAGTGCGCAGACGCTATGCCAACGATTTCACCTCGTCGGTAACCATGGGTTATGTAAGTGGCACAGCGGATACTGGAACTGGCAAGGATTTGGTGTTGCGTGCACGTACCATTAACTTCAAACCTGGTTATACCGCATCAGACAGTTCCTACGCTACCATCAATGACGATAACTTGGTGGAAGGCCTGGAAATTGCCACCATCAGCCTGAGCAATCCCCAAAAAGGTTCAATCGGATTGGAGCGCACTCATTCATTGAACATCACAGATAATGATGCTGCCAATGTGAGCTTCACAACCACCTCGCTGAATATCAAGGAAAGTGCCGGCAAGGCATTGATTAAAGTGAAGATGGACAAAGCCTTGAACAGCCCAGCTACTGTGCGCATTTTTGTGAAATCGCGTGGCGACAGCACATTGATACCTGACGAATTCCGTCTTGGTAAAACCTATACAGACACGACTATCAGCCTAGGAAAAAGCACTGGTCCTGACAGTTTGGTGTTTTATGCACGTGTGATCGATGAAACCGTTGTTGACCCGAATGACACCGTAGTATTGGTGTTGCGCGTTAGCGGTTCTTCCCTGGCGCTGGCTCGCGACAGTGTGATGACCATCATCATGCGTGACAACGACCGTCCTGCGGTATTCTCTTTCAAGAACACGGCAATTACCCTCAGCGAAAAGGCCGGAACTGCGAAGATTCGCATTGGCATTGCCAATCAGAACGACCAGCAAAGCGATTTCATTTTGAGATTCAGCCCGTCTAAGAGCACAGTAACCGAAGGAAGCGACTTCACCTTTAATCCTTCATCCAAAATTTATTCTGTGGCCGCAACAGACCCCGACAGCTTCACTGTTTCCATCCCCCTGATTGACGACGAACTATATGAAGGCAATGAGAAAATGGTGTTTACCATGTCATCCCTCACCAACAGCACCATTGGAAAGCCGGATACCATGACCATTACCCTGACCAGCGATGATGTGCCAGTTTATAAGATTCGCAGCATCACCACGGAAAAAACCGCAGGGGTAGCAGATTCGCTGAACAAGCGCTGCCGCATTTATGGCGTGGTGCATGGCGTGAATACAAGGGTAACAGGCTTGCAGTTTACCGTGATAGACACCTCCGGTGGCATCCAGGTATTCAGCCCAACCGGCACATTTGGCTATACCGTTAAAGAGGGAGACTCCGTAATGGTTCAGGGTGCAGTAGGTCAATTCCAGGGAACTACCCAATTACAGTTTCTGGATACCATCCGCCGCCTGAGCATCACCGGAAGGGTACGTGCACCCCGTATTGTGAGCACTCTGGACGAAAGCGTTGAGTCGCAAGTGGTTCGCGTTGATCGTGTGCGCCTGGTCAATGCAGCCGACTGGCCTGCTGTTCCCCTTGCAGCCAATGCATTCAAGCAGCTGCAAGTGAGTAATGGTGTGAAAACCTATACTATTTCTATTGATGCAGAAACCAATGTTGACGGAACCACGGCACCGGCGGGATACTTCAATATTGCCGGTATTGGCGGACAGTTCGACAACAAATCACCTTTTGACTCAGGCTATGTTATTATTCCCCGTTATATCGGCGATGTAAACAACCTGACCGTTCCTGTAATCAGTTTCAGTACCATCGCAGGCACCTCGAGCGAAACAGATGACTCGAGCGTGATGATTACCATCAACGTGGCCAACGCCAATGCCCAGGTTAATTTCCGTCTGGCCATCAAAGGTGGTACCGGTACCTCTAATGCAGATTACAACTTCAGTGCTAAGGATGTTGCGCTTCCCGCAGGAACTACCTCATTCAAGTTCAAGGTTGACCTCTTTGATGACAATCTGAGCGAAGGCGATGAAACCCTGTTGCTAAGCATCCGAAATAACAACTGGGGTACAGAAATTGGAGCCGACTCGGTTTATACCCTTACCCTGAAAGACAACGAAAGCAACAGTGTACAGCAGTTGTATGCAGGCAATATGCAGGTGTTTCCTAACCCGGTTCGTGGTGCTGCGGTACAATTTGCGCTTCCCGAGCCAGCGGCCAGGGTTGAACTCTGCGATGCTAGGGGTGTTGTTGTGTCTACGAATATTTCCGGAGCTAAAACAGGTGTTTTGAATACTGCTGGTTTGAGCAGTGGCT
Organism: Flavobacteriales bacterium; assembly: GCA_947463095.1. Taxonomy (GTDB): domain Bacteria; phylum Bacteroidota; class Bacteroidia; order NS11-12g; family UBA955; genus REEB481. Next base: position 6,918 of record CANHRE010000019.1, read on the forward strand.
TGTATCTGGTGCGCGCGGTATGTGCCGACGGACGCTGGTACTCAGCCCGCCTGAACGTTCAGTAAATCAGAATTGATTTTTATAAAAGACCATCGGCCGCAGGGTCGGTGGTCTTTTTTTTGCCTCAATGGAAGATCTGAGCAGCAATTCCCGTGAATAGGGGTGAACGCCTGCATCTTAAAGCAGCCTCCTATAGCCCGCAGGGACGCTATGTTGTTGTATCCGATCTGGTACATGCATACGGTTAAAAAGCTGGCAATGAGTCAACAGGGTATAAATCACCCATTCCCGCTCATGGCTGCATTTAAACGAGCGATTTCTGTGGCTTGAATGATCCATGAACTATGTATGAATGCCATTTCCTGCTTCAAACAATGAAGAAACGGGAAACACCGGGATTCACATACCCTTACAAAGGCTCAAGTTGCCGCAGTTTACCGGAACTTAAGCTAACTTATAAAGGTGAATCTATCTTATGTAAGTATAAAATAGAATTATTCAACAGATCATAAACAAGAAAATAATTTACCGCATAAGTTGACTAAGGAACTTAAATACTGCCAGGGGAAAGGATGAAAGGGCATTACACAAAAATTATCCTTAAAATAATAACTTAAAACAAACTTTAACTATTTGAGTTGTAAATGATTGTAAAACAACAGAATTTAAGAATAGAAAGGTCCGGTAAATAAAGCTTGGAGCTGATTGAATATCGATTTACAATTGTGTGATTATTATAAATTATATGAAAATTATATTAAAAAAATTAGCAATTTCAGGTTTAAGGAAGGTAGATGCTTATACCATGAAGCCGATCCGGGTATTGATTGAGAAAAACAGTTCTTTAAAAAGAGCCAGAAAATCTGCTTTGGAAGAAGAGGAATTTCTGCACACGGTATCAAACATGTGTGGCGGATTTGCTGGCAGGAAAATCCTTGAGGTGGGTGCTGACCAGAGGGGCCGAATGTTGCGCAGTATTGTAAACACACATCAAGCAAAAGAGGCTGTGGGGGTAAACATTGCCGTAAACGATGAGCAATTTCAGCGCAACTGCAGGGTAGTTAAGGGAGATATAACGCAAAGTGAATTCAGGGATGCTGAGTTTGATATCCTTTTTTCGACAGCGGTATTCGAACACGTACATCATTTTGACAAAGCCATTCAGGAGATGTACCGAATTCTGAAGCCTGGCGGATTACTCCTTTCCAACCATGGCCCATTATGGTCAACCAGCTATGGGCATCACCTTTGGACCAGATACGGGGGTATGGAATACACGTACTGGAATGTAATTCTGCCCCCGCATTGCCATCTATTGATGTCGCCGCAGGAGGTGCATGAGATTTTAATAGCGCAATCCATCAATCCCGAGGCCTGTCGCAAGCTGGTAAGGTACATATTCGAATCGGACGACCAGAACAGGCTGATGTTTGATGATTATGAGCGCATCATTAAAGCTTCGGACTTTGAAATACTGGTTATGAAGGGCTACGATCATCCGGAAATTGCGAACCGATACATCACGAAGGATTTCATAGGGAATCTGGACCTATTAAGAATAAAATTCCCCGGTTACCAAAATTTCCATTCTGACGGAATGATGGTGCTTTTGCGCAAACCGTGGTAAAGCAAGAAAGGCGACCCGCGGGTCGCCTTTCTTCTGAGATGCATTGATCGATGCTTAGGCCAAATCGAATCGGTCCAGGTTCATCACCTTGTTCCAGGCGGCCACGAAATCGTGGACGAACTTTTCTTTTCCATCGTTGCAGCCATACACTTCTGCCAGCGCGCGTAGTTCGGAGTTGGAGCCGAAGATAAGATCAACGCGGGTGGCGGTCCATTTCACAGCACCTGATTTACGGTCGCGACCTTCGAATTCCTGCTGGGTTTCAGAGGTGGCGCTCCAGGTGGTGTTTAGGTCGAGCAGGTTCACGAAGTAATCGTTGTTCAACACACCGGTATTGTGGGTAAACACGCCGTGTTTGCTGCCGTTGTAGTTGGCACCCAATGCGCGGAGCCCACCAAACAGGGCGGTCATTTCCGGTGCTGTAAGGGTGAGCAGCTGTGCTTTGTCCACCAACAGATCTTCTGCGGCTGTTTTTAAACCGGACCGCAGGTAGTTGCGGAATCCGTCGGCCTTGGGTTCAAGGGCAGCAACAGAGTTCACATCGGTATGCTCCTGCGTGGCATCGCCGCGACCAGGGGTGAAAGGCACGGTTACTTTGTGTCCAGCATCATGTGCGGCCTTTTCAACGGCAGCGCAGCCGGCCAGCACAATCATGTCGGCCATTGATATTTGTTTTCCGCCGTTTTGAGCAGCATTGAAGCTGTGTCTGATGTGTTCCAGCTTATCCAGAACTTTAGCAAGTTGTACGGGATTATTGGCTTCCCAGTCTTTTTGTGGTACGAGGCGAACGCGGGCACCATTGGCACCACCGCGCTTGTCGGAGCCTCGGAACGTTGAGGCAGATGCCCATGCGGTGCTCACCAGTTCAGAAACGGTTAGTCCGGAAGCCAGCACCTGGCTTTTCAGCACTTGAATATCGGAGGCATCTGCGAGCGGATGTTGCACGGCGGGGATAGGATCCTGCCAAATCAGCACTTCGGCTGGCACTTCGGGTCCGACATAGCGGGCGCGGGGTCCCATGTCGCGGTGCGTGAGTTTAAACCAGGCGCGGGCAAAAGCATCGGCAAAGGCTTCTGGATTTTCGTAGAAATGGCGGGATATTTTCTCGTAAGCCGGATCCAATCGCAGCGCCAGGTCGGTGGTGAGCATCATAGGCGCATGCTTCTTCAAGGGATCATGTGCATCGGGCACTAAACCTTCCCCTGCACCGTCTTTGGGTTTCCACTGCTGCGCGCCTGCGGGGCTTTTGGTCAATTCCCATTCGTAGCCAAACAGGTTTTCAAAGTAGTTGTTGCTCCAGCGTGTAGGCGTGGTGGTCCATGCGCCTTCCAGTCCGCTGGTGATGGTGTTGGAACCATTTCCAGAGCCCATGGTGTTTTTCCAGCCCATGCTCAGTTCTTCGATGGCAGCGGCAGCAGGTTCCTTACCTACATATTTAGAAGGATCACCGGCGCCATGGCTTTTTCCGAAGGTATGACCGCCGGCAATGAGCGCTACGGTTTCTTCATCATTCATAGCCATACGTCCGAAGGTTTCGCGGATATCGCGTGCGGCTGCCAGCGGATCAGGATTGCCGTTGGGGCCTTCTGGGTTCACATAGATCAGACCCATCTGCACGGCTGCAAGTGGATTTTCCAGTTCCCGGTCACCTTCGTAGCGCTGGTCAGCCAGCCATTCCTGTTCAGAACCCCAGTAAACATCTTCTTCAGGTTCCCATACATCTTCGCGGCCACCGGCAAAGCCAAAGGTTTTAAAGCCCATCGATTCCATGGCGCAGTTGCCGGCCAGAATCATCAGGTCAGCCCATGAAAGTTTGTTACCGTATTTCTGCTTCACAGGCCACAGCAGCAGCCGGGCTTTATCCAGATTGGTATTGTCGGGCCAGCTGTTCAGGGGTGCGAAGCGCTGTGTTCCTGATCCGCCGCCACCACGTCCGTCGGAAATGCGGTAGGTACCTGCACTGTGCCAGGCCATGCGGATGAACAAAGGACCATAGTGGCCGTAATCGGCTGGCCACCAATCCTGTGAATTGGTCATTAACTCGTTAATGTCCTTTTTCACGGCATCCATGTCCAGGCTCTTGAAAGCCTCGGAATAATTAAAGGATGGATCCATCGGATTGGACAGGTTAGAATTCTGGCGGAGGATGTTCAGCTTAAGCTGATTTGGCCACCAGTCGCGGTTGCGCGTACCGCTGCCTGCCGCTTGTTTCACTGCACCGCCCATAAATGGGCACTTGTCTGTTGAAGCGTTTTGGTTCTTATGATGTTCCATAAACAATGTTCTGTTTGCAAAATTAAATCCGTCCCGTCATCCTGCAGCGCACCATTAATGGCCGCGACCGCAAGCGTTATCAAGACCAGGGCAAAGTTAAGAACATAACTAGGCCGATAAAGTTTGAAGGTCAGCTGAAGCGTTGCGTTCTATCAGTTCAGACGCGAAAAGTCAATTGTAAAACGCCCAGCGCAAACCCAGTCGGAAGCGGCGTGGCTCAAAGGCGTAGCCTGCGGCTGACCAGTAAGGAACTTTACCGGGTTCGGGATACCATCCTTGGTTCAGGTGTTCCATTTTTACAAAAAACTGCAGCGACTTTACTTCTCCGTTTACAAAGAAGTCCAACAGTGGATAAGCACCTGTTTGCAGTTGTTGTTGTACGTAGAACCTGCCGCTTGCCGGGTGGTATCCGTATCCACGGAAGCGGCTGTACCACCAAACATCGAAGCCGGCTCGGATGCGCAGCACTCCGTCAAACCAAACGCCTTTATACCCCAGGCTGTGGGTGCCACAGAATGTGGGTACCGGCAATGCCTTGCTGTTGGAACTCCCCATAAAATGCAGGCTGCTGCGCAGGTAAAAATGCTTCCAGTCGGACTGCGTAGTCAGGGAAAGGTCTCCATAGCTAATGGTTTCATCCGTTTGAACCGGGGCGAACGCGCTGTTCATATAAACAAGACCTTTCAAGGTTCCGCTTCGGTAGTGAACTTCCATGAGGTGGCGTTCAGTTTTGATGCCGGCATTGATGCGCCATTCATTGCTTTGTACCGGTTTGAAGGAGTTGTTCCAGGAATAATGCTTACTGAAGTAAAACTGGTCTGTGAATGCGGCACGGCTACTTTGTACCATCCATTGGAATCCTGCGTAACGCTGGTCCTTCACTAACCGCCCTGTCATATTCACCAAATAATCTCCAGCATTATAACCGCTGAAATAGCGTATGGCACTAAGCTGCAGGGTGTTTTGCGTTCCATCGGGAAGCCCATAACCCATCGACCCCCTAAGCCAGGTGTTGTGGTAACGACCGGGCACTGCGCGGTAGGCGCCGGCACGGATATCGCTGGCACCGCCCAGTAATGATGCGTTCCAGTGCCGGGAGGTATCATGGCGCGAATGCTGATTGCTGTACATCCATCCAGCTTCTGCAGCGGCCTCACGGAGGTAAAAGCTGTCGGCACAACCGTTCATCTGGTAATACAGTGTTTGCGAGTAAAAAGTATCCGGCGTTAATCGGTCTTCATATTCAAAGCGTTCGCGGGTGAAGCGCAGCTGGTTCACCAATTGCAGGTTGGACCAGCCCCCTTTTTTGGCCAGCGCATAGCTGTTGTGCATCTGGTGGTTGGTATGCAGGTAGCTGCTGTTTGCTGTGCTGTTTCTTGGGATGAAAATGGAAGGTTGTTCAGAAAAGAGCCTTGCGGTATCGCGCAGGCCCCAGTGTTCGTTGCGTTGGAACCTGTTCCAAGTGGCGGTAGTGCGGTTCAGGAAACGCCCGTTGCGTGAGCGGTAATGGCTGGCCGTCTGAATATTGCGTTGCTTGTGGGCGCTGTGTTCATAAAGGCCCTGGCTTTGCAGGCTGTGGTAATCAATGGTCATGTTCCAGCCCGGGGTGATGTTTTGGGTATGAAGCGCCTGTAAACCGATCAGGCCCTGTCCGCCCTGGGTGTAGTGAAAGCGGGTAAAGGGGTTTTGGGCGCTGTACACCAGGTCCATTGGTGCCTTCAACAGCATACGGTATGCTTCAAAGCCGCTGCGCAGGCCCGGGTTGCTGATGGCAACGGGAAGCAGGCTTTTCGCCGGAGCACCGGCATGGCCCAGATCCTGCCATGCATGTTCCTGCAACGTAAGCGGAGCATAGCGGTGCACGTAGTCGAAAGCGGTGTCCATACTTTTCCAGCCATTGCTTGCCCCATTATACTGGTCATAGGACTGCACACGCGGCTTCACCCTGGAGCCGGAATCAGGAGGATTAGACAAAGGCGTATTCAGTTGGGCATAACCCTCTGTGATTAAACCTGTGCTCAAGAGTAATATGCTGACAAAGCGGCACATCATCCCGCAAAGTTCAACAATCCACCCGAACAGCGGGCGTTTTTATCGTGCAGATTTGATAATACCGCGCGGCGGCTGCAAATTTGGGGACCATGCCAGTTTGGATCGGTGCCCTCATCGCATTTCTCTGGAGCCCATTCAAATTTATGTTCGGGGTTGCCAGTGTATTTCTCACGCAGGGTCTGAACACCTGGTTTGGTTTTGCCATCACCTGTGGCGGAGCAATGTTGGGCGTGTTGGTTTATGTATATGCCGGAGAGTGGCTGCTTGAAAAATGGCTGGCACGAAAGAAGCAGCGCAGGGTTTTTTCTAAGGCAAGCCGCAGGCTGGTGCGCATACGCACATCAGGAGGTTTATGGGGTGTGGTCTTGTTAACGCCGGTGTTGCTGAGCATCCCGGTAGGCTGTATCCTTGCCATTACGATGGAACACCGCAGGATGAAAATTGTACGGATGATGCTGGTTTCCATTCTAGCCTGGGGATTGTTGATTTTTGGGCTGAAGGGCTTCTTGAATATAGACATTACCCGTTATTTCGGCGAGTTGAAACCATGACAACAAAAGGCACTCTTTATCTGGTTCCCACCCCCATCGGCAATCTGGGCGACATTACCTTTCGGGCAGTGGAAGTGCTGAAACAGGTGGATGCCGTGCTGGCTGAAGATACCCGCACCAGTGGACGTTTGCTGCAGCATTATCATATTGATACATCGCTGGAGTCCTTTCATCAGCATAACGAGCATGGACGATTGGCTTCGGTGATTCAGCGCCTGCAGGATGGCAAATCCATAGCATTGATTTCCGATGCTGGCACTCCGGGTATTTCTGATCCCGGTTTTCTATTGGCCCGCGCCTGCAGGGAACACGGCATAAGGCTTGAATGCCTGCCTGGCGCTACGGCCTTTGTTCCCGCGCTGGTACAAAGCGGCTTTCCCCTCAGCAGTTTCCTTTTTGGCGGCTTTCTTCCGCAGAAGAAGGGAAGGCAGAAAACCCTTGGTAACCTGTTGGCCTCCGGGCATACCCTCGCCCTTTATGAAAGTCCTTACCGCTTGGTACGTCTGCTGGACGAGCTAAATGCGTTCGTGCCAGAGCGACTGGTTTCTGTGTCGCGCGAGCTCAGTAAAAAATTCGAAGAGCAGCGCAGTGGCTCTGCCGAAGAGTTGGCTGCACATTTCCGCAAATACGAACCCAAGGGCGAGCTGGTGGTGGTGGTGGGCCCTTCCGGAGTATCTGTTCCAGATGAAAACCCTGAATAACCCCTTTTTCCTTGGCCTGCTCAGCGGCCTGCTGCTGTTCATGGGCTGGCCACCTTCACCGGTGCCGCTGAGTCTGTTTGTGGCCTTCGTGCCCCTGCTGCTTGCCGAACAACAAACCGAAGGCAGGCATATCCGATTCTTCTTCGTGGTATTTGCCTCCATGATGCTGTGGAATATCTTGTGCACCTGGTGGGTATGGTATGCCAGTCCAGGAGGCTGTATCGCCATGCTGCTGGTAAACACCATGCTGATGAGTTTTGTGTGGATGTCTTTCCGGATGTGCAAACGCTTCTTGGGGAAACGCATCGCGCTCATCGCCCTGCCTGTCTTCTGGCTTGGCTTTGAATACCTGCACGCACACTGGCAACTGGCGTTCCCCTGGCTGCATCTGGGCCACGGACTAGCCTATGCCACACGATGGATACAATGGTACGAGTTTACTGGCGTTTCGGGTGGTACCTTGTGGATTTGGCTGGTGAACATCGCCGTTTTTTTGGCGTTGACAACGACTGAAAAAAAAGTCCGACACCTCTGGCCGCTTGCCGGGCTGCTCATCCTCCCTTCACTTGTTTCTGCTCTGCTGTTTGTTCAGCAGCAACAAAAGGAATCTATAAACACTGCCGATGCAGGAATAGAGGTTGTGGTGCTTCAACCCAATTTCGACCCCTACTCAGTGAAGTTCAATGCCGATCCCATAGTTATGCTTGAAGAGATGCTGGACAGTGCTGAGGCCAACATCACCCCTGAAACCAGGCTGTTGCTCTTGCCCGAAACCGCCCTCACCGGCCCCCTGGATGAGGAAGCCATGGAACAGGACGAGGAGCTGAGGGTATGTCGCCGCTTCTTGCAAAAGCATCCGAATCTTGTGCTGCTTTCCGGTGCCTTTACCCGCAGGCTATACCGGGCAAATGCAGCCCCTACACATACGGCGCGGCCCACATCCAGCCCCGAATACTGGGTAGATTATTACAACGCGGGTATTTGGGTTGACAGCAGCAAAACGATAGGTATCATGCACAAGAACAAACTGGTTCCTGGCGTGGAACGAATGCCCTACAAGGAGTATTTTGGCTTTTTAGAACAACTGACCATTGACCTGGGCGGCACCTCCGGCAGTTTAGGTTATGACGACAGCATCCATGTTTTAGGCACAGCTGATTTGCGTGTAGGCTTGGGAATATGTTATGAGTCGGTGTTCAGCGACTGGTGTTCCGGATATACGCGCGGTGGAGCGCAATTTCTGGCCGTGGCCACAAACGACGGCTGGTGGCACAACACCTCAGGCCACAAACAACATCTGGCCTATGGTGCCGTTCGTGCCATTGAGAACCGCCGCTGGCTGATCCGCAGTGCCAATACTGGCATCAGTGCGGTAATCAACCCATATGGCACCATCACCCAGCAACTTGGCTGGTGGAAAGCCGGAAGCCTGCGCGCGCAGGTGTTTCCCCGCAAGGATATAACCCTTTTTGCGCGCTTCGGCGACATCATCGGGCTGGCGGCAAGTGTACTCAGCGTTGTATTGCTGCTGGCCTTGTTGTTGCACCGCCGCTTGCGACCTTATCTACCGCAGTAAACAGGGTTTACAAGCCCAGTCCTCTGTGGATGAATCCAGCAGGCTGGAACAGGTTCAGGTTGAATTTGCAGGAGACGCGGTAGCCGTAGCCATTGAGGCCTCTGTCTGTATAAAACTGTTTCAGGGCATTGGATTGAATCAGTGGGAAGTTCAGCGAGAATACATCCTGCCCGAAGATGCGGGTACTGATGCCCAGACCGCCAACGTAAAACCCTTGTACATCTGTACCTGCTGTGCGGCTGGTAATGCCTGCATCGAGGTAGGCTACCAGCGGAAGCGGGCCGGGTAAAGAAGTTTCTGTGTTTGCGCCCAGCATAAAAGTGTTCGACAGCACGGGCATAGCCGTAGAGCGCAATCCGCCCATATCAGGAAGCTGCATGTTGTAGCTGTTGCGCAGCGGTTCATTGCGGTTGGTCATAGCCTGACGGAATATATAATCGCGGCTTCCGCTATTGCCGAACAGGTTCAGCAGATGCACATCGGAGGTGTTCAGGGTTTGTTCTTCATACAGCATCGCTCCGCCGAACAAGGAAAATACTAGTCCTTTATTCTTTTTGTGGTAAGGGATTTTGCGCAGGTAGTATGCTGAGGTTTTGAGGTACGCATCATTACCGCGGTCGCTGCGGCCATATTCCAGGTTCACAAAACCGAATATCGGCTTCAGGCTTACCAGGTTCTGGAAGCGGTAGCTTGCCTGCAGGTAGCGGGCCCGGGTATAAGCCGGGAATACGTAGTCGTAAACGTTGGTACTGTCCAACACGGAATAACGTGTTCTTTCGCTAAAGAGTCGAGTTCCTTCCAGCACGATGCTGCGCTTCTGCTGTCGGTATTGGGAGGCTCCGTTCAACCCTATTTCCAGGTAGGGATTCAGACGGCGGTACACGTTCAGTGCTGTTGGAACCACGCCGGGGGCATAGCTAAACCTTGAACCTTTCACCCCTGCTTCAAGGAAGTGAATCAGTCCGCTGTTCAGAGGCAAACGTTTTTTCAGCCAGGCATAACCGGTGATGGTTTTGCTTTTCAGGCCATACAAAGGCGCAATAAGGAACGCGTTTCGTTTCACTGGGAATCCGCTGTTGTAGATAGCCAGGCCGGGCATATAGCCATCGTAATGGTTCCAGGCAACAGGTACGGGGGCGATAAACACGTGTGAACGCGCCGGATCATAGGGGCTGAACAGCACCCGCAGTCCGGGAAGTTCCACCTTACGCAACAGGCCTTTGCTGCGCGAAAGGTCGTTGTAGCGCCGCAGTTCTGTAGTATTTCCGTAAGGGTCTAAACGCACCTGGTCACCCTTTCCGGGGATGGTAAAGGTCTGCTTCCCTGTAAAGCCATCTTTCCAAACAGCTTTTACCACGGCGCCGTCGTTCATGGTGGCAATCTGAAAGGGGCTGTTGTAACCTTTTCGGTTGCGCACGGTAACGGTGGTGCCGGTATCATCCTGCCTGCGGCTCACCTTGCAGATGGCATAGTCATTGGAGCTGCGGTTCATCATCAGCGACGCGAACCACCATTCCAGCTTCTTGCCGCTCACCTGTTCAAATACAGCGCGCATATTTCCCGGCAGGGGGTGTTTCCAGGCCCAGGCTTTGAAATAGGTTTTCATACAGGAGTCGAACATTTTGCGGCCCAGGTATTCTTCCAGGTGTCTTAGCAGCGCCTGGCTGTGTCCGTATATGATAGCAGCATAGGAAAGGTTTCCGTAGGTTTCGGCAGGAAGTCCGGGAGGCAGGTATTCACCAGTATTCAGCATACTGAGGATGAGGCCCTTGTTGTTTCCTGAGGTGATATCCATCGGGTTTATAGCTTTATTCTTTTTTGATGGATGGTAGTAGCGAACGCAGAGGTGTTCATAGTAGCTGTTGATGCCTTCATCCATCCATGGGTGCTGCCGTTCCTGCGAGCCAAGCATTCCCTGAAACCAGTTATGGCCCACTTCATGCACAATTACATCGCGGGAAAGTGTTTGCACATTGGTAATCATCGGGTATTCCATACCCCCGCCGCTTTTCAGGGCGGTTTCTACCACGGTGCAGAAGGGATAAGGATAATCGCCCACCCTGCGTGCGTAGTAGGTGAGGGCTTCACGCAGATCTTCCAGGCTTTGGGCCAGAGGCCTCTTGTTGGCTGCAAGCACCCAGGTTTCAATGGTTTTACCAGAAAGGAGGGTACATGTACCGCGGCGGGCCTTGAAACGCTTGTCGCAGAACCAGGCGAAGTCGTGAACGCTGTCCTGTGCAAAATGCCAGGTATTGTTGCCAGCGCTGTCGGTCCAATCCTTACCATCGGCCAGGGCCAGCATTTTATTCCGCAGCAGCGTATCCTGAAGCACACCGGTTGCGGCCACGATATAGGAGGCGGGCAGGGTGATGCGCACATCGTAGCGGCCGTATTCGTAATAAAACTCACCCTGATCCAGATAGGGGAAGGTGTTCCAGCCATTCACATCATAAACTGCGGGTTTGGGAAACCACTGGGTAATCTGGTAGCTGCTGCCGTCGTGGCCAAAGCGGGAGAATTGTCCTGGAATACGCAGGGTGAATGTTACCGATATATTCAGGCTTTGTCCGGAAGCAAGGGGTTCAGGTAGCTGCAGCTTTACGATGTCGCGGTGCACCGGGTGGTATTCCCATTGCAGGTCTTGCCCCTTGGCGCTGAACTTAAGTTTCTTGTAGCCGCCCCTATCCTCTTCAGCGGCATAGAAGAATTTATTGTTGGAGTTCAGTATTTGCTGTTGACCTAGGGCACTGCGGTTGCTTTCGTAGGCGTTTCCATACACATGGAACCAGATTTCATTCAAGGCTGCCGGCGAATTATTGGTGTAGGTAACAAGCGCTTCACCATGCAATAGGTGCAGGGAGTCATCGAGCGACACGGAAATTTCGTGGTCCACACGCTGCTGCCAGGAGCCTTGGGTGATGGATGACGGGGCTTGTGTATAACCTGAAACAGGGATAAAGCCAACAACAGCGCAAAAAAGGAGGTGCTTCATGCGGCTGCAAAATAAAATGTGAATAAGTGTTAACCTAAACAATACAAAAGAATAAAATGAGTCGTTTAAGTTTGAAAAGACATGGAAAATCTGCCACCAGATTTCGGCTACGGATACGGTGAGGAAGATGCAGGTATGCAGGAATTCCACAAGTTGAAGCAAGACTTTGAGGAGGGAGCGCGCGTGCATTATGCTCAGGAGGAGTTAGAGGAGCTGGCGGACTGGTATGTTTCCCTGTTGGGTTTTGACGACGACGCCCGCGTTCAGTTAGCCCGTGTATGCACGCTTGGCAGGGAGTATTATCCCTATTGTGGCTCTTTTCTTTTGGCTGCTGCCCGCCTGCATTTCGCTTCACATGCATTGGATCGCGCCCGCGCCTGCCTTGACAAGGCAAGGATTCTGGACCCTTCTGAAGCGGAACTGTATCTGTTGGAAGGGTTGTTGTACACGGCCAAAAAAGAGCGGAAACAGGCGCTGATGGCCTTCGGCGAGGCGTTGGAGCACGCCGAAAACAGGCAGGAGATGCTTGGCAGAATCAGCGAGGAGCTGCTGCGCAACGGAGACCGTGAACAGGCTGTGCCTTTCCTTGAAGAACTGCTTACTGTGAACATCCTGCCGGCAGTGGTGTTGGAAGAGTTGCTTTCCTATTACATGGATTGCGACTTGGCAGATAAAGCCCTGAGTATTGCACAACAACATGTAGATGCAGAACCGTACAACGGTGACTACTGGGTGCAGTTGGGTAATGTGTTTCGGAACGCTGGTCTGGACGAGAAGGCCGTATGGGCTTTTGACTATGCCATCCTGATTAACGAAGCCGACTACAGCGCCTGGTGCCGGAAGTTTGAAACGCAATACGACGTGGAAGATTACCCCGGAGCGTACAACACCTATCAGCAACTGATACAGCACTTCAGCCCTGAGGAGGTCTTTCAGGGAATGTATGCCTGGGTATTGTATGAAACAGGCAGGCTGGATGAGGCACAGCGACTTTATACGGATTTGGTGCGGAGCAATACCGAAGATGCCGAATCTTGGTATGGCCTGGGGCTCACCTACCAGTTTAGTGGTGATGCCATGATGGGCGTGCATTGCCTCACACGCGCGGTCCAACTTGCCGATGAGGATCTGGACTATGGACTTTCGCTGGCTGACTGCCTGTTTGAAGCCGGTTTTCCTGAGCGCAGCAACCTTGAGTACGCGCGTCTAGCCGCGTTATTCCCTGATGATGCCGAACTCTGGAGCGCCTGGGCTACCATGTTGCACCAGGCGCGCGACCTGAATGCGGCGATGGATGTCATCAACTTGGCACTGGCCCAATTACCCGAAGACCATCGGCTGTTGTACATGAACGCGGCCATACACTATTTGGGTGGGCGCACCCAGGCGGCAATGGAGGCGCTGCAAAACGCTCTTGCTCTAAATTACAGGGAACACCAGGAGATGTTTAAATTTGCCCCAGAACTAAGGCAAGTTGGAACCATCAGCGAGATGATAGCCCGATATGCCCCCTGAACCGAATGCACAACGACATCTTTAAACTAAAGTCCTTACCACTTAGGACAGAAAAGCCCCGTAACTCGGGCCTTACCATGGTGATGGACAAGGGCCTCACCCTGCATGAAGCCGAAGATTTTATAGACAACAACCTGTCCCATGTTGACATCATCAAGCTGGGTTTTGGCACCGGTGTGGTCACACCGCATTTGGAGCGAAAGATAAAACTATATCAGGATGCCGGCCTGCCTGTTTATTTCGGAGGTACGCTGTTTGAAGCCTATATCATCAGAAACCAGTTTGAAGATTATCTGCGCATCCTGGACCATTTCAACATTACCCATGCGGAGGTGAGTGACGGCTCCATTGAAATGCCGCATGACGAAAAATGCCGCTACATCAGCCTGCTGGCAAAGCGTGCCACGGTGCTCAGCGAGGTTGGTTCAAAAGACGCCGAGAAAATCATCCCTCCCTATGAGTGGATTGAACAAATGGAAACGGAACTCCAGGCCGGTGCATGGAAGGTGATTGCCGAAGCCCGCGAAAGTGGTACGGTGGGCATCTTCCGGGGAACGGGAGAGGTTCGTTCCGGGCTGGTAGCAGAAATCATCCGTAAAATCCCGCTTGAACAAATTATATGGGAGGCGCCACAAAAAACGCAACAAGTGTGGTTCATCAAGCTCTATGGAGCCAATGTAAACCTTGGTAACATTGCACCCAATGAGCTGATTGCCCTTGAAACCCTGAGGATAGGGCTGAGGGGAGATAGTTTTGATTTCTTCCTTTAACCTTGAAACAGGCAGCGGCCGGAAACATATGGAGGCATGCGCCTGAAGCTTTAGCGCAGGATATACCGCTCACCTACCCGCTCATTTAAGTTCCTTCCACTGTGGCAATACATCCCCCGGCAGGAATTGGTCCCCGTTGCACTCCAGCGGGTTGGCATCGCGGGCAGCCCTGGAAATGACAAAATCTTCACGCTCGATGGTTTCCCCGCCGGTAAGGGCGTTGTAGGCGTTGTCGGTAAGCGTAAGGATGTATGAAACCATGCGGCCCTGACGCGTTGGATCATTGACAATTACGGCAACATCGGAGTAAGTCTGGGCTCCTATATGGGTTCCCAGATATTCACCGGCACTCAGTCGGTCGCCAACCTGAAACAAACGTGCAGCGTTGAGGTGGAAAATGACAAAACGAAACGCGGGATAGTCTGTGGCCGCTATTTCAATTTTGCTTCCAGCCCATTCCTGCTCAAATCGGGTAACCGTTCCGGTAATTGGCGACCACAGCGGCACGGTGTACCAATTGGTCGTGTCACAAGGTTGGAAGTAATGCTTCATGCTTCTGCAGGACTCGGCGAAGTCGCTGTAATCGTGCCCAACGGAAGATCTGAACAGCGAAACCTTAGCAAAGCGCGCAGGGTCTGAGTAAAACAAGGCAATCCTGGGTATCCCCTGACTGTCTGGATCCCAAACATCGGCGCTGCGTGGACTTGGATCCATATCTTTTTTACAGGAGTAGAGCCGCAGAAATAAAACCGCAAACACCAGCATCAGCATCCAAAGAAACCACCGACCCATGTTGAAGAGCTAAGGTATTCAATGGCAACCCTAGGGTGTTATCTGCTTTCACGGATGGCGCCAACGTCTGCATGAATCGCCGCGTTATGATGGGTAGAAGGATAAATATATGCTGGGGCCATCTTTAGAAAATATTTCAAGTATTTCGGTGAGTTCACTTAACCCGTGCAGTAAAACCGCATCTAAGCCTTAATGACCCTGGAGGATTTATACCATCAACATCATGAACGGGTATTTAACCTCGCACTGCATTACCTGCAGAACATTGAAGATGCGGAAGAAGTTACACAGGATGTATTTGTAAAGGTGCATGAAAAACTGAGCACCTTTAAGGGAGCTGCTGCGGCAGGAACATGGATATACCGCATAACGGTGAATACCGCCCTAGATGCCCTCAGGGCGCGAAATGCGGATAAGCGTTCGCATTGGCTGCGGGCGGTCAGCATCGGCAGCAAACCCCTGGAACAGGACCCTGGCTCCATGCTGCACCCAGGGATAAACTTGGAGCATAGGGAAGCGCTGCTGCAGTTATTCAGAGCAATCAATAAACTGCCCGTCAAACAACGCACGGCCATCATCCTGCTCAAGGTAGAAAGCCTGAGCTTGGAAGAAACAACGCAGGTGATGCAAATTTCTAAAGAGGCGCTGGAGTCCTTATATCATCGGGCAAAAACACAACTGAAAAACATATTGGCACAAGCGAAGGATGACAAAACAAAATCCGTCTAAAGTGAATATGGAAGATAAAATCGATCTTCTGAAATATGTTCTGCCGGTTGCACATGGCAACAGCCTTCCTGCTATTAGGCAGCGCATAGAGCAAAGGAGGCAGCGAATCGGGCCGGGGCATCTGATTGCAGCCGCTTCACTGCTCATCTTGTTGCTGAGTGCCGAAGCCTTGCTGGCTAAACGACAAAATGCTGCACGCCGACAGGCCTCCCTCAGCAAACTGATACCCGCTTCACAAATATGGTCGTACGATGAGTAAACAGCGTTTTTATGCCATCACCGCCCTGGTGCTGCTGGGCAGTAACCTGTTTCTGTTGTGGCTGCACTTTTATGGGAGCAGGCCGCGGCATGAAGGGCCGCGCCGAGAAATCATCAAGCGGCTGAACCTTGACGATGTGCAGGTGCAGCGTTACGATGTACTCATCAAACAACACCGCACCTCGCTGCGCCAGTTGGACAGCACGGTACGGATGCAAAGACGCACCCTCTATACGGGCATCGGAGGTGCGCTGGCGGCGCAACATAAAGATTCCATGCTGCGTGAAGTCAGCAAGGCCCAGCTTGAATTGGAACAGTTGCATTACAGACATTTTTTGGACATCCGAGCATTATGTAAGCCGGAACAAGTGCCCGCTTTTGAAGCATTGAGCCGCGACCTGGCTGCTATGTTTGGTCCGGTTAAACCGGGCAAGCAAGGGCAAAGGCCATGAAGCAATTGTTGGCCCTTCTGCTGCTGTTTCCTGCAACAAACCATGCTCAGCAGCGTTTTTCCTTTCAACCCCGTTGGAATCAAACAGTGCTGAAGGCAGGCAGTTACTACCCTGCAGCACATACCACAGATAGTTTCCGTATAGACGTGCTCCGCTTTTACATAAGCGTCCTTCAACCGAACAATTCCAATGAAGACCCCGAACACGTGCTTATTGACCTTAGTGAACCAGGCAGCCAGGAATATACGAGCCACAACAACGGCAAGCATCTGCTGCTTGGTGTGGACAGCCTCACACAGATGTCGGGTGCCGGTGGCGGCGCTTTGGATCCAATCCATGGCATGTACTGGACCTGGCAAAGCGGCTACATTCACCTGAAGCTGGAAGGTACAGTGCGTTCGGCTGATGGCCGTTTCAAGCCGTTCAGTTACCATATTGGCGGCTTCGAAACACCTTACAACACACTTCAAACGCTGAACAATGACAGCAGTAGCTTAAACCCTGACCTCGCCGTATTTTTTGCGCATACAGACCCCTGGACCCAGGGAGATGTGATGAGTCCTGGCCTAAAGGCCGTAACCATAGCTCAAGCCTGGAAAGCATGCTTTGTATCTAAACGATAAAATCAATGCAGAGGTTGATCGTTGTATTCTTAGGCCTTTTTGCCATTGCTTCATACCCTATATACGATATAGTTATCCCTACCTATTTCCCGGCCCTGCATTACAACCTGAAACGCAATCCGCTGAATGAGGAAGCAGTTCAACTGGGCCGCCTCTTGTTTTACGACCCCATGTTGTCGGCAGACAGCAGCACATCCTGCGCATCCTGCCATTCATCGTATAATAGCTTTGCACACACGGATCACAAGCTTAGCCATGGCATCAAGGACCAAGTGGGCACACGAAATGCCCCAGCCTTATTCAACCTTGGCTGGCAAACGATTTTTATGTGGGACGGCGCACACCGCAACCTCGACATGCAGGCCCTGGCGCCCATCAATCACCCGCGGGAGCTGGGATTTTCGCTGGCGGGTGTACTGGGCATACTGCAGGGCAACCTGAACTACCGCGGACGCTTCTACAGGGCTTTCGGCGACAGCAATGCTACGGGTGAACACATGCTGAAGGCGCTGGCCCAGTTTCAACTTACCCTCATTTCTGCCGGGTCTAAATATGACAGGTTCAGGCAGGGAAATGCGTCCTTCACAGAACAGGAAGCAAAGGGATACGGCTTGTTTCAAAGGCATTGCAATGCCTGCCATAAAGAACCGCTGTTCAGCAACTACCAACTGGCATCCAATGGCCTTCTGCCTGATACCGTCTTGAATGACCCCGGGCGGATGGGCATTACCGGCAGGGAGGAAGACCGCTACCTGTTCAAAACGCCTTCACTGCGCAATCTTTCCTATACTTTTCCCTACATGCACGACGGCCGCTTCAGCAAGTTGGCTGCTGTGCTGAATCATTACAGTACAGGCATTTCCCCAGAAGCCAGACCTAGCCTCCCACTGAAAGGTCCGTTAAACTTAAGTGGTTCAGAAAAGGCAGAACTTATCAGTTTTCTGCTCACCCTGAATGATTCAGCATTTGTGTTTAATAAAACACATGCCTATCCCATGGAACTAAGGCAAATCTGGAAATAAGTGCATGATGTATCTGTATAAAACTACAACCCCATGCAGCGCAAACCAGCGCAACAAAGCAAACACATGAGCAATAAAGACGAATACGAACGCGCCGCAAAAAAAAGCCAGCCTAAACGAACGTTTCCACAGAGGCTTACGTCTAAGCAATCAATGAGCGTTCAAACCACCCGGCCAATCTTTGCTGCTTTGTTGATGCTATGCGGCAAGACGACTGTTCAAGCGCAATATCAAACCATGCGCATACCGCAGGCGCTGTATGGAAAAGAGTTCAAACTCACACTAAAAGACAGCTTCAGGCAATTGCGTACCGGGAACCAAACCATTACTTCCGGAATCAACGGCGATTTCTGGGGACCTACGCTGTTCATCAACAAGGGCGATACCGTGCGCATGGATGTGCTGAACAAGTTGAACGATTCCACCACCCTGCACTGGCACGGGTTTCACCTACCCGCTGTGATGGACGGAGGTCCGCACCAGGTGATTCCACCCAACACCCGCTGGAAGCCCTACTGGAAGGTTACCAACCAGGCTTCAACCTATTGGTATCATCCGCATCTCCATGAGATGACGCAAGAGCATATGACCAAAGGTTTGGGCGGGTTGATTATTGTTCGCGACAGCATGGAAGCTACCCTTGCGCTTCCCCGCACCTATGGCACCGATGATATTCCACTGGTGCTCACCAGCCGGCGCTATGATGCCGCCAATCAGTTTGTGTATAAAAACTCGGCCTATGGCGACTATTTACTCAGTAACGGAACCCCCAACGCAACCTTTACCCTTCCCCGGCAGATGGTGCGGCTCAGGATTCTGAACGCCGATATCGAGCGTGGGTATAACCTTGGCTTCAGCGACAACCGCACGTTTTACGTCATCGGCAACGACGGCGGACTGCTTGAGGCACCTGTATCGCTGACCCGCCTGCCGGTGTACGTTGGTGAGCGATACGAAATACTGGTTGACCTGAGCGGTCTTGCCGAAGGAAACACGCTGGATCTGAAAGCATATAATTCTGGACGTTCCAACAGTTTTCCCGGTGGAGAACCCGGCACAAGCGGCGTCTTTGGAAGTCTGCTGAACAATACTGACTTTAGCGTTTTGCACATCATTGTGGGTGCGCGAACGTCCAATCCCATCCTGAACCTGCCAACCACATTGGTGAAACAAACCTATCTGAAGGCAGGCGACGCCACGAATACCAGAACGCTGAACGTGACCAATGGTCAACCCGCCAACAGCCCGTTCAGGTTTGACAATAAGCTGTTCGACATCAAATTCATCAACCATCAGGTGATTCGGAATACCGTTGAAAAATGGTCTGTAACCAACAACAACGTCTTTGGGCATTGTTTCCACATCCACGATGTACAGTTCAAAATCGTATCCCGCAGCAGTGGACCTATAGCCGCCTATGAAACCGGCTGGAAGGACGCATTTTTCATCAGTAGAAATGAAACCGTTGCTTTTGTGGCGCGCTTTTCCGACGAAGCCGATCCGCAGCACCCCTTCATGTACCACTGTCATTTCGGCAACCATGAAGACGAAGGCATGATGGCGCAGTTTGTTGTTGCCGAGCCAACACAGGGCACTGCTGAGCAGCATACTCCGGCGAAGTTTCAGGCCTATCCAAATCCGGCAAACGACAAGATCTACCTAACAAGTGAAGACCCTTCAAGCCAGATATACTATGTGAACGTGGTGAATGCGGCGGGTAAAACCGTGATGATGTTGCCACAGCCACAAGCCGGCATTGAAGTGAGCAATCTGGCTCCAGGGGTGTACTTCCTCCACATCACCAATCAGCGTGACAAACACCAATCAGTGATTACCTTTCTGAAGCGTTGATGAGTGCATTCGCAGCACTGTTGTTTTCATGGGTTCTGCAGGTTGACTCCCCGCCTGTAAAGGGCAAAATGCTGCATAATTTCACCCTGCAACAGGCTGGTGGTGCTATGTATTCTACAGCACAACAGACAGCGCTGAAAGGGTTGGTTTTAGTATTTACCTGTAACCACTGTCCCTTTGCCCGACTATATACCCAAAGGCTTAACCAACTGGCCCGGCGTTGTGATACTTCGGGGATGAAACTGCTGGCCATCAACTCCATGGACACCCTTGTTTATGAAGATGAAACACTGTTAGAAATGCAGAAAAGGGCAAAAGAAGAAACCTTTCAATTCCCATATTTACAGGACCCTGAACAGCAAGTGGCTAAAATGATGGGCGCCGGCTGCACTCCCCAGGCGTTCATTCTCTGGAAAGAGCGGGGCACCTGGGTGATGCGTTACAGCGGAGCCATTGACAACAATGGACAAGAGCCGGAACATGCCGTTTCTTATATTGGAGCTGCGCTGGACGACCTGTTGTCAGGGAGAATGGTCAGAACACCTTATACGCAGGCCTTTGGCTGCAAGATTTATTACCGAAACAACGACGATTAAACAACCATGAACAAAAGAAATTGCGCATATGCGCTGGCCAGCCTGATGCTGCTCATCGGCTCAGTAAAAGCCCAGGGACCGGCCATTACATCCTGGCTGCAAAACACTACCCAAACCGGTTCTTATTATAAGGCAGGTAACAGCACCACCATCAGCAACAGCATCCTGGTGAACTGCCAAAAGGTGGAATATGCTGCAGACTGGGTTTATGTAAGCACACGGGGTATCCCGGCATATCCCACAGGTCCTTTCCAGGATGGAAACCCTTCGCAGGCAACTGACCAGAATGCCATCTTTAAACTATCCCTCAAGCCGCGGCAAAACACCGGAACCGCTACCGCCACTACCGGAGGTAACATTGGTTTGTTCATCAATGGTGTGGCGCTGTTCGACTACCGCGACGGCGTAGCCTGGAATACCAGCACCAACGCGCTGTGCGGCGGACCGGGTAATCCGCCCTGCCCCGGAGGACCCGGCACAACCCAAAGCTGGAACCGCGACGCCATCCCGGCAGAGCGACCCGGCTTCGACTGCAGCAAGGGGCATCCGGCCATGGGCAACTATCACCACCACCAGAACCCCAGCGCCTTTAAGCTGGACAAGAAGGTGATATCCACTGTGTGCAACCTCTACGATGCCGATGGTTTGTATGTGATTGACACCACGAAACACTCGCCGCTGATAGGATATGCTTACGACGGCTTCCCCATCTATGGTGCCTATGGCTATAGGAATACCGACGCAACCGGGGGCATAGTGCGCATGAAATCGGGATACCAACTGCGCAGCATCACGGCGCGCACCCACCATGCCGATGGCACCGATGTTGCTGATGGCCCTTTGGTAGGCGGCAGCTATCCACTCGGGTATTTCCGCGAAGATTATGAATTCAAGACCCATGCCGGCGAAGCAGATTATCTGGACGAACACAATGGCCGTTTTTGCTTCACACCCGAATACCCTCAAGGTATTTACTGCTACTTCGCCACAGTGGACGCCAACCACAACTCCGCCTATCCCTATGTAGTGGGACCCACTTTTTACGGTGTTAAAACCGCAGTCAAGGTAACTACTGTGGGCGAAACCACTACCATTTATACACCTTCCACTACCGGTTATACACCTGCGGAATTCGGAGCGTTAAACATCCGTATGTTTCCGAACCCCACAAGCGACATCCTTGCGATTCAAGCCGGCGGATTGGTTAAGGAAGACATCAGCCTGCACCTTTATGACCTCAGTGGTCGTGAGCTGATGCACTCCTCCATCAACAAGGGCCAGACCATCGCCTATTTCGACATGCAGGCGTTGTATCCCGGTCTTTACACGCTGATGGCCCGAAACGGCAAACAGGAGTGGACACAACAGGTGATGAAAGCAGAGTATTAGCACCCGGAAACCAAAGCTTGATCAAAGGGCAGGCCACCAAAGCTGGTTGTGCCATGAATGATGAATAGCTGAGTTGGGGAGCGTTGGATGCATGTTATGAGGAAAGACCGCACCCTATAAAGCGAAAGCAACAAGCCGGTCCCCTACCGGTAGCTCGATACTTGCACCATGACACGCAACAAATTGGTAGGGGAGGCCCTCGAAGCCTACCGGTACCGGAAAAATGACCGCGATATGGCGGATGTTGGTGCCGAAGAACTTAGGCCTCCGGTTCCTTCATCCAGTCTTCACGCCTAATCAAATCCGCGATGCTTGTTTTAGCCAAGATGGCGAGGCTGGCATCGCGCAGCTCTTCCATCACGGCGTGGATGCCGCAGGTACGTTCATCTGCGCAGTACTCGCAGCGCTCGTAGTAGTTCAGGCTCACACAGGGAACCATGGCAATCGGTCCATTCATCACCCGGATCAGGTCAGCCAGGAACACCTGGTCAGCTGTTCGGCTCAGGTAGTATCCTCCACCGGAGCCTTTCCTGCTCAGCACAAATCCCGCCACCTTTAAATCGTGCAGGATACTCTCCAGGAACTTGTTGGGAATGGTCGTCGTGTCGGCAATAGACGAAACGGAAGCCGGATGCTGCAGTGCATTGGCCCGTGCAATGAATATCAGTGCCTTGATGGCGTATCTAGATCGTTTGTTCAGCATCTTTAAATCCTATAAATCCTACCAAATAAGTAGGAATAGTATTTTATTTTCTATGTTTGCGGCCCTATGGTGATGCAATCTAATACAAAAAGCATCAAGCCTTTGTTGGCTGCAGCAGGTACCCTGGATGAAGTGCTTACGCTTGGCCTTCAGCAATTGGAAGGTCCGGCGGTATTCTCCACCAGTTTCAGCAAGGAGGACCAACTCATCCTGGAGGCAATCAGTCGCCTGGGGCTTCCAGTGCATGTATTCACCCTGGACACGGGCCGTCTGTTCCCGGAAACTTACCGGTTGTGGACGGAAAGCCTCTCGCGTTTTGGTTTGCCCATAAAGCCGTATTATCCGGATACTGCCGAGCTGGAGGGCATGGTATCTGCTGCGGGTCCTGACCTGTTTTACAGCAGCATAGAAAACCGCCAGCGGTGTTGTACTGTGCGCAAGGTGCATCCCTTAAAGCGCGCGCTTCAGGGAAAGAAGCTGTGGCTCACCGGCATCCGGGCGGCTCATTCACCCAACCGTTCCACCCTAGAGATGCTGGAATACGATGAGGCCCACGAGTTGCACAAGTTTCACCCATTGCTGCACTGGTCAGACCGGCAGGTTGACGAGGAATTGCAGCGCTTGAGTATTCCCTGCAATGCCTTGTACGACCGAGGTTTCCTGAGCATTGGCTGTGCACCCTGCACGCGGGCGGTATCGGCCGGCGAGGATGTTCGTGCCGGAAGGTGGTGGTGGGAAGAAGAAGGTAAGAAGGAATGCGGATTACACCAAAGAACCAATAGACCAATTGTATGAACCATCTTGATACCCTTGAAAGGGAGGCCATGCACATTATGCTGGAAGTGGCGGGGCAATTTGCGCAACCTGCGCTCTTATTCAGCGGCGGCAAGGATTCCATTGTGCTGGCCCATATAGCCTCAAAGCTGTTTAGGCCTTCCGTGATACCCTTTCCCCTGCTGCATATAGACACGGGCCACAACTTCCCCGAGGCCCTTTTCTTTCGCGATGCCTACAGCGCGGGACTAGGGGCGCGGCTGATTGTGCGCTATGTCAGCGATTCCATAGAAAAGCACGGCCTCAGTGAGCCGCAGGGCAAGTTTCCCTCGCGCAATGGCCTGCAGTCGTACACCCTGCTTGATGCCATTGAGGAGTTTGGTTTTGACGCCTGCATTGGAGGCGCCCGCAGGGATGAAGAAAAGGCCAGGGCCAAGGAGCGAATCTTTTCTGTCCGCGATGAGTTTGGCACCTGGGATCCCAAGAACCAGCGGCCGGAATTATGGAATATCTACAATGGACACATTGCTCGGGGGCAGAACATGCGCGTATTCCCCATTAGCAACTGGACAGAGCTCGACGTATGGCATTACATCCGCAGGGAAGGTATTGAGTTGCCCTCCATCTACTTTGCCCATGAGCGGGAAGTGATTCGCCTGGGCAACAGGTGGATGGCAACAAACCGCTTCATACAGCCTGAGGCGGGTGATACTGTGCTGCGCAAGAAGGTACGCTACCGCACCGTGGGCGACATGACCTGCACCGCCGCCGTAGAAAGCGAAGCGACCACCCTTGACGCCGTTATTGCCGAGATACAAGCCTCCACCATCAGCGAGCGGGGGGAAACCCGTATCGACGATCAGATATCGGAAGCGGCCATGGAAGACAGGAAGAAGAACGGATACTTCTAAGCACCTCCAAAACTATGGATATACTAAGATTTTTAACTGCCGGCAGTGTGGACGACGGGAAGAGTACCCTCATTGGCCGCCTGCTCTATGATCGGCGGCAAATTTTCAGTGACCAGCTAGAGTTACTGCGAAGGCAGAGCAAGGCACGTGATGGTTCAGAGCTGGACCTAGCACTGCTTACCGATGGGTTGCGCGCCGAACGAGCCCAGGGCATCACCATCGATGTGGCATACAAATACTTCTCTACACCAAAACGGAAGTTCATCATTGCCGATGCACCTGGCCATGTGCAATACACCAGGAATATGGTAACGGCTGCCAGCACCGCCCAGGCTGTAATTTTCCTGATAGACGCCAGGAAAGGGGTTATTGAGCAAACCCGACGACATCTGTATATAGCTGCCATGATGGGCATCAGGCATTTCATTTTTGCCATCAACAAGATGGACTTGGTGGGTTATTCCGAAGCGGTATACCAAAGCATCTGCTTGCAGTGCCGGCAGGCTGTTGAAGGTGCACAGGGGCCGGTGCCGCTGTTGATACCTGTTGCCGCTCTGCCCGGAGATCTGGTTACCGGGCCCTCAGCCAATATGCCCTGGTATCATGGACCAAGCATCCTTCAGGCACTCGAGGAGCTGCCCGTGGTGCAAGACATCCCGCCGGGCGAAACCTGCTTCCATGTGCAATACGTCAATAGGCCACAGAGCGCAAATCTGCACGATTTCAGGGGTTATATGGGAAGCCTGCTTTCAGGAGAAATTATCGTGGGACAGCAGGTGCAGGTGTTTCCTTCACAGCAAGTCGCCCGCGTGAAGTCCATCAGGATGGAAGGTGTAGCGCGGGAACGCACCCTTGGGACAGGCATCTATACCATAGAGCTGGAAGAAGAATTGGATATAACGCGCGGCGATTACCTGTTGCGTTCTGAAGAAAGCGGCGAGGGGAATACCGAATTTACTGCGCAACTCTGTTGGTTCTCTGAGAAGGCAGGACGGGCAGGGATGAAGGTAAAGCTCCAACAGAACAGCATGCTTACCCGGGCTGTCATCACGGGAATCCTGCATTCGGTAAACCTGGATGACTACAGCCATAATGCAGCCCCCGAACAGATCAATCTGAACGACCTGGTAAGCGTGCGCATCCGAACCCAGCAGCCCATGCCGCGCGGGGAGGATTCAAACACTGCTTCCCTGAAGCAGGCCATCCTTATCGACGAAGTAAGCAATCAAACCATTGCAGCGGTCCTTATTGATTAACGTTACGGGACCAGGGCGCAGGAAGGTATTATTGCTGCTGGCTATGCCATTGCTGGTGGTGGTGCTATGCCTTGCGGCCCACTGGAAGCTGGGACCACAGAGTTTTGTCAACACTCTGTTCCTGTGGTGCGTGCTGGGGGGCTTCATGGCCCAGCTCATCGATGGAGCCCTGGGCATGGGATATGGCTTGGTTTCGGCCACCTTCCTGATGTCGCAACCCATACCTCTTGCCGCCATCAGCGCCAGCATACACAGCTCGGAGATATTCACCACTGCCGCCGGAGGACTGGCCCACTGGCAGTTTGGCAATATTAACCGCAGCTTGTTCCGCAAACTGGTAATTCCCGGCGTGCTGGGCGCTATAGCAGGTGCCCTGATGCTTAGCCTGGCCGGGGATAACTATGCCGGCTACCTTCGGCCCATCCTGGCTGTTTACATCCTATTCCTTTCGGTTAAATACCTGCTGATGTTCTTCCGCAAGGTATTCATCAACCGAGAGGTGAAGCATATCCGCGCATTGGCAGCGGTGGGGGGATTCCTCGATTCCTTCGGCGGCGGCGGCTGGGGTCCGCTGGTAACGGTCACCCTCATGCGCAGCAGCCACGACCCGAAACAAATAATTGGCAGTGTAAGCCTGACGGAGTTCTTCGTAACCTTTTCCAGCGCATTTACCTTCTTTCTGCTGCTGGGCATACAGCATTGGCAGCTTGTATTGGGGCTCATGGCCGGAGGGGTTATGGCTGCACCCTTCTCAGCGCTACTGGCCGGCACCCTGTCAAAGCGCTGGAGCTACTTCTGGATAGGACTCATCGGTGGACTATGGAGCCTCAGGATTTTAAGCTCGATGATATAAGCCGAAAATAGAATCATGCTTCAAAAGCAGACCGGCATCGCGCATAGGATGAACATATACAGGATAAACAGCATCAGGAATACTGGCCTCGCCCTGCTTCTGATGATGATAACCAATTACCTTCACGGGCAAAAGAACTTCACCCACCAGAACTTGCTTTGGTATGGACTCTTCACTACCATCAAAATCAATGAAAATTGGTATGTGCAGCATGAGTTACAGCAAAGGCATTTCATCCGACCGGCGGCACAGCATCAGTTTCTGTTCAGAAGCCACCTTCACCGCAACCTGGGTCGCCGTGGCCGGGAAGCATCGGTGGGGTTATGCCTATTTCTTCAGGATCCAAACAACCCCTCAGCTGCTGTTCGGTTAACGGTACCCGAACTTAGGCCACATGTTGAAACAGCCTGCAGGCAAGAAGTTGGGCGCCTCACCCTTGATCACCGTTTTAGGCTGGAAGCGCGTTTTTTCCATAATACCAACCAGGCAAGAACAGCGCTTGAAGACGGATTCGTTTTCGGCAACTACCGCTTCCGGTATAAAATTCAGGCCGGTATGTTATTGCTCAAGCTAGCCGGTGGGAAGTATATTGAGTTAAAAATCAGCAACGAACTTCACCTGAATGCCAAAAACAGAAATACAAAAAGGGTGTTTGACCAGAACAGGATATATGCCGGTATCAGTTGCCACTTTACGCAAGCTCTGACGACCGACATCGGCTACTTAAACTTGTTCCAGCAAAGACCCGGTGGGGATTATTTCAACAGGCAAATCCTAAGGTTCACCCTGTACCACAAGCTGAACCTCCACCCAGGAAAAAAAGCCCGTCGTTAGGGCAACCTAACAAGGAGTGGTCCACGAGCAGCTTGCCCCCCCTGTCGCTCATTGCATTCGCTTACGGGGCAGGCGCCCGAGTGAAGAGGGCGGCGGGGAACTACGGTGGGGGCTGGCACCATGACATCAGTCATTATCCATTCCACACCATCATACATTGAATGATTCCTCGTGCACACGGCCTAACCCCTAACTTCGCCACATGCGCTTCTTTTTCACGGTGATATGCTTCGCGGCTGTTTCGCTGCAGGCCCAGACTGATCCGGACTGCTATGTCACGAATGATTTTCTGATTGCGGGTTCCCACACGGATTACCCCGCTGCGCTCAAGCAGGCAAAAAAGGTGGCAGAGGCTACCGGTTACACGCTGGATTTGCGCGGTTTGAAACCGGCTGCAGGCACAGGCCTGAGTTTTGACGATACCCTGTGTTCCGAAGAATTTGGCGGAGCGCCCTGCTATATTGCCCGTGGTCGTTACGATGACGGCGTGTACGTGAGCATCGAGTATTCCTCCGCCTACGAAGGCTTCAGGCCGGGTTATTATATCGTGGTGGCGGCTTCCGCCAATGTGGGCAATACCATGGTTGCCCCTGCTCTGGCCGAGGTGCGTCGCAGCGTGCCCTCTGCTTATGTGAAGAAGAGCAAGGTGTATATGTGTTGCATGCACTGAAGCGCCGGATCAGCGCAGCATGGCATCGGTGATGTCGCGTTCGAAGTCGCGGAAGATCTGCCGTAAATCGCTTTCACCATTGGTGCCGTAGTTCACAAAGAAGGTCATGATGGCGCGGCGCTCCGGAAACCAGAATAGGTTGGCGCTGTAGCCCAGATCCCGGCCGGTATGCCCTACGCCGTACGTCTGCATCTTGGTGAACTTCTTGATGGCGCCTGCGCCGGTAAAGAAGTCTTCGTCTTCCTGCACCCATTGTTGCATTTCATCCAATGAAACCTGGCTTAGCAAGGTCTTCTCGGCAAATAAGGCGCGGTGGAAACGGTGCAGGTCATACACATTACTGAACACGCCCCCGTAACCATTGCCGCTGCCGGTGGTCAGGTTGCTCACATTGCTCAATCCTCCGTTGCTGTGCAGGTCGAAATAACCCTGCGCCGCAGAAGAAGGAATCTCGTCGTGACCCTGGTAATAGGTGCTATTCATGCCCAGCGGCTGCCAGATCATGCTGCGCAGCATTTCGGCATGACTGCGGCCGGTGGCCTTCTCCAGACACATGATGACCAGTGTGGTGTTGGTATTGCTGTAATAGGCTTTGTAGGTATCCAGCGGATAGCCCGGCTTGTCGTAAGCAAAAGGCAGCAGGTCTTCCGGTGTCCAGCGCTTGATCGGATTATTGAGTACGGCCAGGTAATAGTCGGAATTGGTAATCAGGTCGTAGATGCCGGTGGTATGGTTCATACACTGCCTGATGCTTTTCCCTTCAGCCTTGTCGAGGCGTTTCAGGATGTCGGCAGAAATATATTTAGAAATGGGGTCGTCCAGGTCCAGAACACCTTGTTCCTGCACCTTAAACGCAAGCACACCCACCATGTGCTTGGTGATGCTGGCCGCTTTGGAAATATGACAGGGGCTGAATCGAATGCGTTTGCCCAGATCCGCATAACCCGCCGCATCGGTATAAGTACCGTTGGAATCCTGCACCAGCAGGGAGATACCGGGCAATCCCAGCTTCACGTATTTGTCTATAATCTGACGAAATTCCGCGGCGCGCTTATGGTTTTGTGGTAAGCTGTCGCCACAGGATACCTCGGTGCTGTGTATGATTTCAGCGCGTTTGCAGGAAGCAGTGCTCAGCAACAGCAGCGCAATAATCCAGATACTTCTCATGACTTAGCTTCTTTCTTCATGGGCCAGGGCGCGGAGATGCCGAGCATCAGCGCATTGGAAGGCAGCAAGGGTATGTAGCTTCCGGCAAAAGGCGCCTGCAAGAAGGTGCGCAGCCGCAGTTCCAGTTTCATTCCGTCGGGTTTGTCCTGCTTCAGCGCTCGTGAAACCCCGAAGCCCAGTCCGGCAAGGAACTGCGGTCTACCCGCCACAGGAGAAACAAGGTCCCAGCCCCCGTCTTTATTCTTCACAAACTGCTCATAGTCCGGAAAGGCATGCAGATAGCCAAGTCCAAGCCCGGCGCGGAGTTTCCACATTGCACCTGCATTATATTGGTATTCACCCCAGCCATACAGGCGCAGGGCAGTCTGGAAAAACCGATGATAGTTCATACCGGCGTTGGCGCTGAGTACCCATTGATGGTGCTCTTTGCTGCCGAATGATTTTTCTGCAAACAAATCCAAACCCGGGTGAAACTGGGAATAGGTGGTGGCGGGAATTCCACTCACCGGCAAGGAAACTGCCTGATTGGATGCCAGTATGCCAACGCGTTGTATTTGTGCGTTGGCCGCGCATGCCGACAACAGGCCGCAAATAGTGATGACCGGGATTTTGATCATGGGATGATGCTGCAAGATAATGAAGTAGATCCTGTCATGGTGAGGCTGTATTTCCTGTCATGGTCAGCTTAATTACCTGTCATGGTGAGCTCTGTCGAATCACGAACCATGGTAATGGTTGCGCGTGTATATGGTTCGACCCCTACAAGTATGGGCAGGCACGCTTACCATGACAGGCTTTGGGGCTCACCACAAGACATTACTAATCCCAAACCATACCACCAACCAAAACCCAACAACGCCGTAAAAAGACCGGCCTCAAATGATGGCAAACCTGAATTTACATTCGTCCGCTTGCCCCCACTGGATTGCGCAGCAAGACACCGTGGGGGAGGAACGAGGAGATCACCGCAGGCATTCGGCTGATTGCAAGTGTGCGCCTTTCATCATTTACAGCCTTGATTTTTTGCTTACTTTTTCATCAAGGAAAAAGTAAGAGATAAGAATAGCGTAAGGTCAATTCAGTGTTTGGCAGCAACACCAAGTCGGTTTAAAATAAATTTTTCACCAGGGGTGCATGGTTCGATAAACTCACCATGACAAAGGACGGCTCAACATGACATAAGGCATTACAAATTCCAAACCACCATTCTAATTAAAACCAAAAAACGCCGCAAAAATCAAATATTCCGCCCCTCCGGGGCTTATCTATATTCCTGGTACCCCAGTATCGCATGCTGTTAGCCAGCAGGTGGTGATTGTCCGTAACCATTCATTACCCATACCACCAACCAAAACCCAACAACGCCGTAAAAAGACCGGCCTCAAATGATGGCAAACCTGAATTTACATTCGTCCGCTTGCCCCCACTGGATTGCGCAGCAAGACACCGTGGGGGAGGAACGAGGAGATCACCGCAGGCATTTAGCTGATTGC
>CANHRE010000020.1 GCA_947463095.1 Flavobacteriales bacterium
ACTACAATCGCAACTGGAGGAAGTACATAAAGTTGTGATTTGCTTTCAATTTGAATCCGAGCGTTCTTTGGACACAACTTGCGCCCGGCGCTTTTGACGAAGCCCTGAGTTGTGATTTGCTTTCAATTTGAATCCGAGCGTTCTTTGGACACAACGCCGTTCAAATCCATTGAAGACTTGGCGAAGTTGTGATTTGCTTTCAATTTGAATCCGAGCGTTCTTTGGACACAACAGAAATCGCCGAAACCCTTAACCAGTAAGGGTTTCGGCCTGCTGTTGCTGTGAAAAAACTATCTCCTAACAAGGTGGAAATGCTCGCCCCGTCCTGTTTTTTACATCCTGTACTCAGAACAATTCCAGTTGCTGGGGAACGGGAATCGGGTCGGCAGGCTTCGCCCCAAAGAAAATTTCCATATCGCCAAACTGTTTGTCGGTTACATACATGATGCCCACATGCCCACGCTCGGGCAGCCTGCGCTTAACCCTTCTTACATGCACTGCCGCGTTTTCCTTGCTGGCGCAATGCCTGATGTAAATGCTGAACTGGAACATGGTGAAGCCGTCCTTGAGCATCTCCTTGCGGAACTTGGCTGCCACCTTGCGCTCGAAACGGGTTTCGGTCGGCAAGTCAAAAAACACCATCACCCACATAATCCGATACGCATTCAGGCGCTCCTGTTTCATTTGAAGGTCAAGGCAGCCCATTCATCAGAGCCCTTTTATAACCCTTGTTCCTGCGCAACCACGCATACATTTCCATTTTTAACCAAGCTCCTTTTCAAATTCTTCTACCGTTGGAAGTTTGCTTTTCAACTCGGATGGAAGCGCCCGGGTAATCATAAAATCACTGACCCCAATTGGCTGATTCATGCCTCTGAGGGCATATTCAACTTCCAGTTTGTTTTTATTCTTGCAGAGGATGATACCGATACTCCGCTCATCGCCCGGATTTTTTAACCGGTCATCAAGTACGGATAAATAGAAATTCATTTTACCCGCAAATTCTGGTTCAAACGCAACCGTTTTTAACTCAATGACTACAAAGCACCGAAGGCGAATGTGGTAAAAAAGTAAATCCAGGCGATAGTCCTTATCACCAACCTGCAGGGGATACTGACGACCAACAAATGCAAAACCCTTGCCTAGTTCCAGCAGAAATTTGGTGATGTGTTCGGTGAGTTGCCGTTCCATATCCAATTCTTGTGCTTTAGGTTCCAATGTCAGGAATGCAAATATGTAAGGGTCTTTTAATATCTGGCCTGCCATCAATGCCTGTTTTTCAGGCAGTGTTTGATGGAAATTAGTGATTGCTTTCCCATGCCGACTAAATAAATCCTGCTCCATCTGAAGCAATAGCACAGACCGACTCCAGTTATTCTCAAGGGTTTGCCGGGTATAGAACAATGCCTCTTCGATGCTTCGGGCTCTATCCAATAAGGTGACATGATGCCCCCAGGGTATTCCAAAAATTAATTCCTCCGGTCCAACAGGCTGCAGGTCTGAAGTCCCAGTATCCCACGCGCCGGATGCATCGGTTAAATTCCCGGTGATATTCAGTCCAACAGCCTGTTGGACTGAACCGGCTGAATAGAAGCGGTAGAACTTTCTCATGTAGAACAAATTAGAACGGGAAAACCCTTTAATATCAGGGAATTCCGCATGAAGGTCCCTTGATAATTGATGTACATAGTTGTTTCTACCTTCAAAAAGGGCCTGGTTTTCAGCGATTTTCTTGCCAATATCCCAATATAGCCGAATCAGTGCCTTATTAACCGCTAACACTGCCCTGCTGCGGGCCGTTTCAATCTGTTGTCGAATCTCTTTAAACAGTGCTTTATATTCTGATTCCATAATATTAAAATCTACTTGTGGAACTCATTGAACGTATGATATTCTCCTTGCTCATGCGTTCAGCATTATAGTTTAAATACAGTCCTATTACTCCTGGAAGGAGGGATACAGGATTTTGCGCTGTTCTCCGAGGTAGCAGCGCGCCAAACTTGCCGCTGTGCGCTGTATGGCCACCTGCAAGGGACTTTTCTGTTCGTCAATTACCACATCTGTCTGCAATACCTGAAGCAAGGCCAGCTTGTGTTCCTGCATCATAGGTTCTATGGCTGAAGTTTTCTGGATGATGCCGCGCACCACCTGATCTACAAAAGGCCGGTAGGGTTCCATGATGTCGTCGGCCAGGCAGAAGGCGTTGTAGCGGTTGCGGTGGAAGATGCCGAGGGTGGGCAGGAGTCCGCTGCCGCTGAGCGCCCTGGCTGTGGTGGCGCGGATGACCGCATAACCGTAATTGAGCAGGTTATTCGGGGGCGCACCATCTCGACGGCGGTAGAAATCCCAGGCCGGAGGAAACAAACGCTGCCAGTAATAATAGCTGCAATGTGCTTCCTCATTGTTACTGTCGCCGCTTTTCACCATACGTGCACGTTCCATAAGGAACTGATGTTCGCCGCCCCAATGCTTCAGCACGGCTCCCTGGTTGCGGATTTTCGCGCTGATGGTCTGCTGCCAGAGCTGCTTCTTCAGCGGCTCGCTGGCTTCCACCTGTGCGCGGAAACGTTCGCTTTGCAGGGTATGTCCGTCGAGGTTCAGGAACATCCCCACCGGCATCATCTTCTCATCGCAGGCGATGAGCGCCACATTGTGCTCCATCATCCTAGCCAGCAATACATGGGTGATGCTGACTTGAGGATGTTCCAGCACCACGCAGCCCAGGTCTTCCAACGGGGCCGTCTTATCCGGCATGTCTTCTTGTCCCCTAACCCTGCTGTATTCGGCCACCAGTTGCCCATCGCGGAATTTCAGGTGGCAGGGCTGGGCGATGAGGAGGGTGCGGGAAATCATTTCTGACTACTTAGTAGCATGGGATGAATTTCCTAGTTTGTCAACATTCAATTTAAAACAAACCTCACGAATCATCCTGCCATCCATAGCTCGTTCAGTTTTGTTTGGAGATCCGAATTCAACTTTATCCGCGACAATAGAGCTTATCGAATTAGGCATAAAATAACACTGCTTACCCGATACACTTACCATCTTGTAGCATTTCAAACTCGATACCGAAATTTCGCCTCCATTTAATTCACCTTGATCAGGAATAACCACCAAATCCCCAGGTGACAACAGGAACCATCTGTAACCAGGTCTTTCTTCTACAAAAGCGGTATTGTTTTTTCTGGCCTCAACAACCACCCTTAAAGGGATGCTTTCATATTGCCGGTCGCTAGGGTCCACTTCATTCACATAAATTACGAAATACAAATTGGTTCCTTTGTCAGCTTCTGTGTATTCGCCAGGTCGAATCTCGAATTTCGAACTGGACTCTTCATAGGTGGAAACTTTGCTCAGGGGGCGTTTTCTATTCTTATTCAGGATGTCTATGCCCTCTGCACTCCATGGTTCCAACTTTGCATCAGCAGGACGGCTTGCATTCAATTCCTGAATATATTCGAGGTGGGCTTTGAGTTCCTTTTGCAGTTTTTCGTCGGGGATTTTCTCAATACGTTTTTCATCAAAGCCAGAAGCGAGCTCTACCCTGCTGCCATAAACTTCCTTACGGAAACGGATAAGAACGCTTTTTACTTCTTGTCCATTGGGGTCTATTATGGGCTGTTTCTTTAATGCTTTCTTTATGGATTCTGCATTGGATTCATGCTCGAGCAACAAGGACTTTATTTTCTTCCTGAGCTGGGCATCTATAATTCGGTCAGGATGATTGATAGCCTCACCAATGTTCACGGATTTTTTATCCCACACTTGAAGTTTGCTTGCTATCGTCGCTTTATGCAATGATTTACGGACATAAAAGGATTTATTTTCTCTGTCAACGACCAATTGCTTCTTCCATGAGCCATCAGTCTGTTGGACATAGCGCCAATTGCGGTTGGCCTTCTTGCCGATGATTCGGATGTTCTTCTTGAAGCTTACAATGAGGTTTTCCAGTTTAGCTTTTGCTTCATCCCGAAAACCCGGCCAGGGCTTTCTGAATTTCCTGGACTGCAGGTATCCGTTCTTCCCTGCTTCAAGCAATTTAGGCAAGCTTTTCTTCATTTCCTCGTCATCATCTTCTTCAAATTTCCTCGCCTTACTCAGGTCATTCAGGAATTTAATGTGAACCCTGCTGGTGCAGGCTATCACCAGGGCATCTAGGGCATGGTGTCTGTGGTCAATACGCTTTTCGTAGCCTTTAAGCTTCAGAATCTTTCTACCTGTTGGGTTGCCGTCAGCATCTTTCTGGTCATCGTACCACCAGTAACGTTCACCAGTTTTTTCCTGAAGTCGCTCGAAACGCCACTTCACCAATTCTTTCATAAGCTCGCCCAAACCCCATTCCGACCTGAGTTCACCGGTAATGGTACCTGTGGTATTGATTAAAGGATCTCGCTGGTTTTCTGCCACAGGCCCGAGTAATTCGCCCAATTTCTTACCGATGTAACGTGTATCGGTCATATGACGGTTGCTGAACTTATCCGGCACGTCATCACTGAGCAGGAGTTCCTTTTTCTTTTTGAAGAAATACCTGGACACAAATTGCTCGTAATCCGTAACACTTAATACACCTCTTTCCTTATTGCCGCCTGTTCTGATGTATTCCATGGCGGTCATATTTCCTTTATCCTTGTTCAGTCTTGATTCTACAACAACCTTGTTTTCCAGTGAATCATCAAAGAATCTGGAGCGCGGGATGATATGATCTACTTCGAAATCAGAAGTGAAGAGCCGGTTCAGCGGTATCATTTTGCCGCTGTAGGGTGATGTAAAGTGCTGTTCGGCCCAGAGCTTGTATTTGTTTACTTCATCAGGAGTTGGCTGTGCCGGCTTCTTGAATTTCAACTCCCGGAACTGGGCTTTAGCTTCGGGTGAAACCTGTTGTTCTGCGAGTTTCAATTTTTCAACATCGCCCATGGACATGGAACTGCCACCCACTTTCAATTCCTTAATCAGGGCTGCAATACGTTCATTGGTGATTCGGTTTTCCTCGATTGTGGCGGACATTTTTTCGCGTTCCTTGGCGTTTTTCTTCAGTTCCCGAGATAATTCAATATGGATTTCCCATGGTCGGCCATACTCTTTCCAGATATCCCGAACCATACGAAGGGTTTCATTCACCACTTGTTCCACAATGGGATTTCTCAGGTTCAATGGTTCGCCGGGAACTACCTGTTCCGGTCTTTCAAAATAAACTGGGTTAAATTCCCGGGAAGCACCATATACGGCATATTCCGCCAGGCGCACAGGAAGTCCCTGGCAATCTTGTTCCGACCTGATCCTGTGTTTTTCAAAAAGTTCCCGCACATTCACAGGGATATCCGGATCGTCTTCACCGGTAAAGAACTTGGTTAATCGATCGCGTGTAGATGCATCAATCTGCTCCCAACTCCAGTACTTTCCGGAACGCATCAAAGGGAGCAGTCGTTTCAATGCCTTGGTGGAAAGTGAGGTGTATTGTGATTTGAAGGCCTTCATCTTGACTATGATGTCCGCCTGTTCCTGACTGAATCCGAATTGCCGCTTCAGCCCGCTGATGATGCCATCGTCATCAGCAAGCGAATAGAACATGTGCCAAAGCTTTTCATATTGCACCGGATCAGCCATGATGGCTTCACCTTCAGCTGCAACTCCTGCTTTTTTAAAGCGATTCCTGAACGCTGTTTTCGTTTCTGAGGCCGGTAATTCCTTGTCTTCTGCTGAACGGAACAGATTTATCAGATAGTCCTTTTCGTCCAGCTTGAAGATTTTCAAGATTTGCTTCTGAGTTATCCGCTCTTTCCCATCTAGTTCTTCGAAAAGTTTAATTTGCGTATCGGCATCAAAAAACCTTTCAGATACATCAACATCTGTTTTTAGCTCCTTACCAACTCGCTCTTCCCGCTTAAGAATCCGAATATTATTTACCGTTTGCCAAAGCCTGAATTCCTGAAATACAGGACTGCTTACAGGTGCTGCCTTGTGTGCCTGTAGCTTATGCGTCATCGGGTCGCGGTACGCCTTAAATTCATATCGACAGTCGGCAATGCTGCTCTTCTTGCTCTTCAGCGGACGTTGATAGTAGATAATGTCATTGAGGAACAAGTGAATCAAATCGGAATTTGCCACTTCTTTCTTTTTGGCCTCATTCTTTGGATAGAATACCTCCGCTATTCTGCCTATCGCCTCTTTAGAAAACAAGCCGGCATTCAGTTCCAGCTGCTTATTCAGAATGGCTTTAAGCTCTTCTACGTAGAGGGTTCTGTCGATGGTTACATTTTTTATCCGGTAATCAGGATTGTTCTTCAGTTGATGCAGGTAATATGATCCCGGAAAATGATGAACAGAACGCTTGATATCTACTTCTCTGGCTACTTTCTGCTTTGCCCAATTGTCTTTATCATTGTTTGCTAACTGCCTGAATTCAAGCCTTAACTCTCCGGCTTTGTTCCTTATCGTGGTGATTTCCAGTTCAACCTCTTTCCCAACCCAGTCCGGTGCTAACTTCCGTGACAGATTACCTGTTCTACCATCGTCCAATGACACTGCATAAATACTGTTGCCTTTATTCTTTTCGCCTGTGTCGTTGATGGCAGCAACATGAACTATTTCAACCTTCTTTTCCCTTTTTGGCGCGGAACTGCCTGTTTCTTCCTGTTCGTCTTCAGGCAAACCATCATCGCCGGAAAGGCGATTACTTTTAAAACCACGGCGTTGATTCATATTGTACAGAATCATCGCCAATTCTTCTTTTGTTAATGTTTCAAACAGCCCTTTGTGCCTGAGATAGTAGATTATCCAATCATCGGAAATACTGTCTATTCCGAAAAAAGAACGCATCTCAGAAAGCAACTCAGGTCGCAACTGAATACGACCTCGCATTCCTATTTCTCCCTGATTCTCGAATACAAATTCCGATGGCAACCAGCCTAACTCCTTTAATGCTGTTACAAGTCTTGCTCTGCGCAGCTTATATCGCTGCCTTAGTCTTCTTGCACCTCTGGCTTGTCTTCGCTTTGCGTTTTTAGATGCCGCCTGCCCTTTTTCAAAATTCGACATCAATTCGGGCTCAGTAGGAATGATCCTTGAACCTAAAGCGATGATGTTACCTGCCTGTTGCTCAATGTCTCTTTCAATAAAGGCCCAACCAATTGAGTTCGTTCCAATGTCTAAACCAAGAATTTTTTTCATGTTGTGTATATATAGCAATTATCACTATTATTGTACTCGAAAGCAAATCACAATAAGGATTATTCCGTAGTGAAAACTTCTACAAGAGTCCCGCTGCAAGGCGGGATTGTTGTTTTATAGGGGTTCTGTTTTAACGCTTTTCTAAACATATTTAATTAAACTATTGATAGTCAGTTATTTATGCAAATGTGTTGCCCTATTAGCGTGATTTAAATTGCTGTGGTTGGCTTTGTTCAAGCAATACCTACGGTTAGGCTCATTCAAGCGCTTTGTAGCCTGTTTACACCTGCTGTATCGGGGGATTAAGGGCGCTGAGTGCCGTGTTCATTGGCCTATGCGTTTTGGGTTAAGACCGAAATGCACGGATTGTACATCATCCCGGAGGCGGGTTTTGAAGTACAGGGCTGCCGATGTGCCGATTTGATGCAGCAGGTTACCCTGGCACACGTAAAAGCCTGTTGCTGCTGCACTTCACATGGTTGCTCCCCCACCCCCACGGTGTCTTGCCGCGCAATCCAGTGTGGCAAGCAGTTGCTAAGCAACTTGGCGGGGGCAGGGGTTCGGCGAGCTTGGTTCCCGAGCGCAGTCGAGGGGCACCAAGTTAATCGAACGAGCGGTAGGGACTGGCTTGATGACAAAACGCCTAAACTCACCATGGTTCCCTTCGATAAAGTCAGGGACCATTAAACGGCCTGTTTAGCCGGCGGCGGCCTGGCTCATTTCCTCCAGCACATACAGTGCCTGGTGCAGGTCTTCGACCAAACGTACCTGCAGGAACAGCATTTTTTCGGTTTGGCGCAGGTTAAATTTCTCGGGCTTACCGGCTACATATTGCAGCATCCTTTGAAAACGGTCGCTGGCGAACAATGGATGACCGGGATCGGCAGGGAAGAACAACTTCATACCACCCTTTCCCAGGGTAATTTTCTCCAGGCCGATTTCCTTACCGGCCCATTTCAGGCGCAAGGTATCCATCAGGCTGATAACCTCCTCGGGCAGTTTTCCGAAGCGGTCGCGCAGGTTGTCGCCGAAGTTGCGGAGGCCGGTTTCAGAATTTACCGCCGCCAGGTCATTATACAGGGCGAGTCGCTCGGAGATGCTGCTCACATACCATGGTGGGATGAGCATCTCGTAATCGGTTTCCACCACGCACTCGCGGCTGCCGGTTTCTTCGGGAAGGTCTCCGAACAGTGCTCCAAATTCTTCCTGCTTCAACTCACGAACGGCTTCATCCAGGATTTTGTGGTACATATCAAAACCCATGTCGGCAATGAAGCCGCTTTGCTCTGCACCCAGCAGGTTTCCTGCGCCGCGGATATCCAGGTCGCGCATGGCTACCTGAAAACCGGAACCCAGTTCGTTGAACTCTTCGATGGTACGCAGGCGTTTGCGGGCCTCATCGGTGAGTGAAGACATGGGCGGTGCCATCAGGTAGCAGAAGGCACGGGTATTGCTCCTGCCCACGCGGCCCCGCATCTGGTGCAGGTCGCTCAGTCCGAACATGTGGGCATTGTTGATGATGATGGTATTGGCGTTGGAAATATCCAGGCCGCTTTCAATAATGGTGGTGGCCACCAGCACATCGAAGTCGCCTTCGATGAAGCGCACCATCACCTGTTCTAGTTCTTCGCCACCCATTTGTCCGTGTGCAATGGCCACCCGGGCACCCGGACAGGATTCCTCCACCACCCGGGCCATCTCGTGGATGTCCTTCACGCGCGAGTGGATGAAAAAGGCCTGACCTCCGCGGTTTAACTCTTCTGAAATAGCCTTTCCAATTAGTTCCTTGTTGAACACATGCAACTCTGTATGAACAGGCTGTCTGTTGGGCGGTGGGGTATTGATGATGCTTAGGTCACGAGCGCCCATCAGCGAGAAGTGCAGGGTGCGTGGAATGGGTGTGGCTGTAAGGGTCAGGGTATCTACATTCACCCTAAGTTCCTTCAGTTTTTCCTTGCTGGCTACACCGAATTTCTGTTCTTCGTCAATGATCATCAGGCCCAGGTCCTTGAACTGCACATCCTTACCCAGCAGGCGATGTGTGCCTATGATGATGTCAATTTTACCCTCTTTCAGCTTGAGGAGGGTTTCCTTTTGTTCGCGGGCACTTTTAAATCGGTTGAGGTAGGATACGTTTACCGGAAAACCGCTGAATCGTTTCACGAAGGTTCGGTAATGCTGATGCGCCAGGATGGTGGTAGGAACGAGCATGGCCACCTGCTTGCCGTCGGTAGCTGCTTTAAAGGCTGCGCGCATGGCCACCTCGGTCTTGCCGAAGCCTACGTCACCACAAACCAGCCGATCCATGGGGTGTTCGGCCTGCATATCGCGTTTTACATCGTCGGTTGATTTTGCCTGATCTGGGGTGTCTTCATAAAAGAAGCTCGCTTCCAATTCCACCTGCAAGTAGCTGTCGGGGGCGAAGCTGAACCCGGGCTGCGCCTTTCTGCGTGCATACAGTGAAATCAGTTCTCGGGCGATATCCTTTACCTTTTTCTTGGTGTTCTTTTTCTGTCGCTCCCAGGTGGCGCTGCCCAGCTTATGCAATACCGGAGCAGTACCTTCTTTGCCGGAGTGTTTGGTGATTTTATGCAAGCTGTTCACACTCACATACAACTCATCGCCATCTTTATAAACCAAACGAACAACTTCCTGCATCACCCCATTCATTTCCATGCGCTGCAGGCCTGCGAACTTACCTATGCCATGGTCAATATGGGTTACATAATCTCCCGGACTCAGGTTGCGCAGTTCCCTCAGGGTCATGGCGGTGCTGCTGCTGTAGCGCTGCCTGCTTCTGGGACGGTAGTATTTATCGAACAGTTGGTGTTCGGTAGTGAACGCCGCCGAGGCATCGGCATCGATAAATCCCTGAGAAAGACCGTGGTAAATTGGATGGAATTCAATGCCTGCATTCAA
Source organism: Flavobacteriales bacterium (assembly GCA_947463095.1). Taxonomy (GTDB): domain Bacteria; phylum Bacteroidota; class Bacteroidia; order NS11-12g; family UBA955; genus REEB481. The sequence goes on from CANHRE010000020.1 coordinate 10,087, forward strand.
ATCGGCGAAGATGGTATGCAGGCGTTCTATCTGCCTTGGGTTATCGCTAAAAACCAGGTTGTGAATGCCGGCTTCCTGGTTTTGCTTCATCCAGGCAATGAGCATATCAAAGTTGCGCTGGAACAGCGGCTGGGGCGACTGTTGAAAGCGTATAATAGTATTATGTTCGGGCCGTTCACTGCCAAAATCCAGGGTTTTAAACCGTTGACGCCATCGCGAAAGGCTGCCGGGGGGCATATAATGCGCCGCGGGGGCTTCGGGTTTATCGGCTCCTTCCCCATTCAGGTGCTCCTGTAAGGCGGAAGTCCACAACTTCATCAACGAGGCTTCCTGAAGCACAGGATTGCGCATCCAAAGCAAAGTATCAGGATCGAGGTAATCGGCCAGTTCTACCTTATTGCGGGCAATTTCATCAGAACGGATATCAGGTATCAGCGTAAAGAACCCTATTTCTTTAATAGACAGTTGGGAACTGATATCGAAGGTGCGGATGCTTTCCACCTGGTTACCGTCCAGTTCTATACGATAGGGATGCTCATGAGCGAAGCTGAACAGGTCCATGATGCCGCCGCGCAGGCTGAACTGACCGGGTTCAAAAACAAAATCTTCCCGCACGAAACCGTGTTCCTGCAGGTATTCCAGCAGGAAATCAAGATCGAGGTCTTGTCCTACACTAATTTCAATGGTGTTTTTCTGAAGTTCCTGTTCCTCAATCACCAGTTCGGCGGCAGCAGAAGCATAGGTAACAAGAATCCGTGAGCGCTTTTTGCGCAGCAGGCTGATGGTTTCAGCTCGTTCCTGAACGGAACCAGCATGGACTTGAGCAGGTTTAAATGGCCTCATGGCCGATTCCGGAAGGAACAGCACTGTTTCACCCGGCATCAGGTTTTCCAGGTCATTCTTAAAATACAGGGCATCTTCCCTTTGTTCCAGAATAACCAGTGCAGGCTTTTTATTCAGCGTAAGCAGCGAAGCCAGAATGAGTGCGGGACCGGCTCCACTCACCCCATCGAGGAAGATATCCCTTTCCTGGGGTAGCATCGCAGCCAACTGCTGAAGCGGCTTTATACGGCCATATTCAGATAATACGGTTTCAAGATTCACAGGACTCTGGCGTCAAAAATAATCAGGAGGTCGGAGCCGATTGCTTTGAGACCGCCGCTGAACCGGATGCGCTTTGCAGGCGTTCGTAAATGCCAACATTCATCAACATGCACAACATGTTATAGAAGAAATCTTCCACAGGGATGGTGCCAAGACGCTGCCCAATTTGTTCGGCGGGTTCATACCATACCACCGGCAAGGCCGTTAATATGCCGTTCACAATCAACATAGGAACGATACAAACCAGCCAGGCCAGGTAGAAGTAGGACAAATACTTACTTCGCCACACCCATGTATGCATCAGCAGCAGAAACAGCAAGAGCAGCGCTGTTACTGCGGTGTAAAGCCTATCCGTATAAAACACCAGGGCCAGCACGAGCAACAGCATTACTGCGTTATGCAGCCACCTGTAGGTACGGCGAAATGGATCAGAAGGATAATAAACCTTGAGGCATTCATACACAAAAACACAGGCATAAGGAACAACCAGGAAAAACGTTACTTCTTCCAGAGGCAGGTTGGCCAGATAGGCACCTGTGATGTATGCCGGGGTAAAGCCCCATACCCCCCACAGGGTGAACAGGTAATCCCAGACAAGGAAAAAAGCAGCCACCAGCAACATGGCCGGAAAGAGGAATTTCCATTTACGCCAGAAGGAAACCTTCTTGTCAAAACTCAACAACAGAGGGAACAAAATGGTTCCTATGTCCAACAGCAAATAGGTGGATTTCATGACCGCTGCAAATAAAAACAGGGGAGCCCCTCCCCTGTTTGCCTCTTTTGTAAAAAAAGTATCAAGCCTTTTTGCGGTCGTAGCCGAAAGATTCTCCGTAGGAATACAGTTTCTTCCTAAGAATCCTTCTTGCCACGAAAATTCTGGTTTTTACAGTACCGATTGGAATACCCAGTTCCTCTGCGATTTCATGGTATTTGTACCCCTCCACATTCATGGTAAAGGTTACCTTCAATTCAATGGGTAGGTCTTCAATGGCTACTTCAAGGTCGTGACGGATAAATTTCAACTCGGCAACATTATCGGCGCGATGAGCAGGAATGTCGAGGAAATATCCATTATCGGTGGAGTCGAGGAAGGTATTTCTTTTGATGTCGCGGCGGTACTTATTGATGAAGCTGTTCTTCATGATGGTGTACAACCAACCGCGAAGATTCGTTCCTTCTTCAAATTTATCCATGTACCGGATGGCCTTCAACATGGTTTCCTGCACCAAATCTCCGGCATCTTCGTCGTTACGGGTTAGCGACAGCGCAAAGTGCCTCAATGGCAACAATTCGCAGGCAACCATTTTATCAAAGTCCACTTTTGTCATAACCATTTGTTCTTGATATTTCAAAGTTGACAATAAGTATTCCCGGCTCAACACATTTTTGTTTAAGAAGTTAATATAAAAAGTTAAACAATTGCTAATATGTTGATTTTCAACACTTTACTCAAATAAATATTGCTGATATTTTTTTCTGCGGGCGGTGAACATGGCGCGAAACAAGGGATAGCAAATCCAATCGAGTAAAGAAGAGCCTGTGTGAAAAGACACGATGTCAATAATCACCGCTCCTGTTCCGGATTTTCTGACAACATGACGGTGTTTCCAGAATTTCAGCGGGAAGGGCAGTTGAATACCCACATCTTCGAACCAGAATGAGCCGGGAGTGCTGCCGGCGGCAATCACTTTGCCTTCCCAGCGTGCGCTGAAGGGCTTAGTACCCAGCTGCATGGTGAAACAATCGCCTGGCTGCTGGCCGTCGTATTTAAGGATACGGAGGTTCATCCAGGCTGGGCTCAGTGCCTCGAGCAATTGTTGATTAAACCCTGTTACAACCTTTGAGTAAGGCACTTTTACAGAACTTGAAACAAAGATTTTCCTCATAGGAAACAAACCTTTCGGAATAGATTTGGTTTCTAAATACCGGATGAAAGTATCTGTATTTCGCACAGCCCACTTTAATGCAGCGCACCGCCTGCACGTTCCCGCCTGGTCGGACGAGGAGAACAAGGCATTTTTCGGCCTGTGCAACCATCCCAACTACCATGGCCATAATTATGAGGTGGAAGTGATGGTGCGTGGGGATCTGGACCCGTTAAGCGGATATGTGATGGATATGAAGGTGCTCAAGGATTTGATGGATGAAGAATTTATCCAGCTTTGGGATCACCGCAACCTGAATCTGGATACTGAAGACTTCAGAAATCTGAACCCGACTGCCGAGAATATTGCGGTGGTTATTTGGCACAAGTTGCGCAAGCGCATCGATCTGCGGTTCGATCTTTGCATACGTTTATACGAAACACCCAGAAACTACGTCGAATACGATGGACAATAAACACCTGAAAGATTTGGAAACACTTGGCGACGACCATTTAGGTTCCAGCGCAGAAACTCCGCTAAGGGCTGATGCCTTTGCGATTGATGATGCGCTTAAAATTGAATTGATTGCCAAGCATTTCCGTGAAATCATGCATATTCTTGGGCTTGACTTGGAAGATGAAAGTTTGAAAGGCACACCGATGCGTGTGGCGAAGATGTATGTGATGGAACAGTTTAAAGGACTGGACCCACGGAATATCCCGGCAGCTACCTTGTTCACCAACAATTTTAAATATCAGGAGATGTTGGTAGAACGCGATATCAACTTCCACAGCACCTGCGAGCACCATTTTGTGCCCATCATGGGCAAAGCCCATTTGGCTTACATCAGCAGCGGCAAAGTAATTGGCCTGAGCAAGCTGAACCGCATTGTTGATTACTATGCGAAAAGACCTCAGGTTCAGGAGCGCATGACCGTGCAAATCGCGCAGCACTTAAAAGACGTGCTTGAAACTGATGATGTGGCTGTGGTGCTGGACGCCTCCCATCTATGTGTAGCCAGCAGAGGCATTAAAGACGTTACTGCCTCTACGGTAACCGCTTCCTATCATGGCAAATTCCATGACCAGGCTGTACGAAGCGAATTCCTGAGGTATCTGGGATTGAACGCTGACTAAGCCCTTGGCAACGCATCAGCCAAACAAAAAAAGGCTACACATGGTGTAGCCTTTTTTTGTTATGTGGTATGCCGGTTGATTACTTCAGCGCAGTGATGTTGAAGCTGATCTCCATTTCCTTCTTCACCACACCGTCCTTGATTTTCAGGATCAGCTTTTCACCAAGACCAGCTTGTTCGCGCTTGTAGTTCACACCCCAGTCAAGACGATTGATCACCACCTTGCCTTCAGTGCTCACCTGATTACCGTTCACCACTACCTTAGCAGGGAAAGCAATGTTTCTGGTTACGTTCTTCAGGGTAAGGTTCCCTTCAATGATGCTGTTATTGCCAACGGAATCGGCAGGAACAGCAGCAACTCCGGTTAGTTCAAACACCGCTTCAGGGAATTTGCTCACAGCAAAGAAGTCGGTATCGCTAAGGTGCTTAATAAGATTTTTGTTTTTCTCAGCATCGGTGAGATCCTGACACTTTATGGAGTTCATGTCCATGGTAAACTTACCGGCTTTCAGGGTAGAACCTTCAAGCATCAGCATACCGGATTTTATGTTCAGGGTACCGAAATGCTCATAGCCTAGTGAGTTAAATCCTTTCCACTGCACAGTGCTTTTGGTTACATCAACCTGATAATTTTGAGCGCCTGTGCCGGCCTTAGCGGCTGAATCGGCGTCTTTACTTTCGGTTGACTTTACGCCGCCTCCGCAAGAAGCCAGCATGATGGCTGAAGCCAAAAAAATGGAAGTTTTTACTGTAATGTGTTTCATGATAAGCATAGTTAACAATACTTAAGCAAAACGGTTTCCAACCCAAACAAAACGTTTGTTGATAAAGTCGCTGTTGGTGAAGCTGGCATTACCTGCTGCGTTGCCGCCGCTCACATGAAAATCACTAAAGGCTGCGTGAGAATTCACAAATGCAGCACCGGTAAAGTTAAAAGACACCGGGGTAAAGGTGCGGTTCATGGTTTGTTCTATGTGCACCATTGTGGCGTCATCCTGGGTATAAGCCAGGCAGGTGATGGCACCGTGTTCTGCAACGGCGCGCGCGGCCATTGCGATGGATTCAGCGGTATCGGCGGTTTTCACCACCAAAACACAGGGGCCGAACAACTCAGAGATATTGCCTTCAATTTCAGCAGCGCTGGCGGTAAGAACCACCGGGGCATACATTCTTGCATCAGGGAATTCGGGATGCTGAACCGCTATTGAGGCCAATGCCACATGGGGATATTTAGTTACTGCAGCCTTGGTTCTATGAATGGTTTGCTCGTTTTGTATGGCTCCCAGGGTGAAGGGGCCGGCCTTGGGATTCTCAACCAGTTCTTTCACGGCTGTTGCAAGTCCGGCAACAAATTCGTCGTAACTCACGACACCATCACTGCTTTGCACGCCTGATGCCGGAACAAAAATATATTGCGGCGCTGTGCACATTTGCCCGCTGTACAGGCAGATGCTGAAGGCCAGATTCTGCTGAACGGCCTTTACATCCTGCACAGAATCAACAATAACCGGATTTACACCGGCTTTTTCCGTGAAGCAGGTTTTGTGCAACCCTTCTACATACAATCCAAAACCGGGGCCACCGGTATAATCAATCATCTGAACATCCGGGTGCTCTGCAAGATGCTTGGTAACGGGTGCGGCAAGGGTATCGGGTGCAAGCTGCACCAGATCAGGATTCTGACCGGCTGCTTTCAGGGCATTTCTGATTTCTGCCACCACGATGGCTATGGGTAAGATGGATTTGGGATGCGGCTTCACAATCACCGGATTACCGGTAATCAGGCTGGCATAAAGGCCGGGAACGGTATTCCAGGTCGGAAATGTAGAGCAGCCTATTACCAGGCTGATGCCCTTAGGCATGGGTTTGAAGTTCTTCCGTATGCTCAGGTCGAACTTACCCATAGGCTTTACCCAGGTTACTTCATTGGGGTAGCGTTCCAGCTCTTCAACGCCAACGGATATGGCCTCCAGGGCTCTATCGGCTGCATGCGGGCCGCTGGCCTGGAAACTCATCATAAAACCCTGGCCGGTGGTGTGCATGGTCGCAAATGCGATATCAAAGAAACGCGCCTTCATGCGTTCCAGGCTATCCACAAGCACCTCTGCCCTATTGCGCGCGGGCAAAGCTGCCCAGGCATCCCATGCCTGCTGCGCCTGAAGTATGTAGGTTGCTACCGGCAGCGAAGGGTAATGAATACCCAGTCCGGTTTGGAGGTAAGGACTTATTTCCTCTCCAATCCAGATTTCCGGCTCTACGGTATGCAGCTCAGTGAAGTTCTGATTCAGCCTGTTTTGAAAGGCACTCAGCCCCTGTTGTGTCGCATCTTCCGCATACGCTTTGGGCTGCTCGGGATATGCCGCGTAAAACGTGCGCTTATGGTTGGCCGCGATAGCCTCATCCAACAATTGTATTGCCTTGTTGCTCATGGTGTTTTTGTGCAACAAAGGTAAAAGCAGATTTAATGCTCTTCCAATTCAATGGCATCAGGCAACTGAATTACTTCATTTGTTCGTCGCCATGCAGCAAATGCAACAAGCGGTGGGCAAACGGCGCCAACAGGATTCCAGACATAGAAATAAACACCAATCCGCTAAACAATGCATAAAAACTGGCAAAAAGCTTAGCAGCAGAGGTATGGAGCACATCCACCGGGCCCATTCCGCCTAAAATCATGCTGGCGTTTAACAAAGAATCCAGCCAGTTGAGTCCTGCAATCCAATGGTAGCCAAACACCCCAACAATCAACCCAAACACCATCAACATGGATGAGTATAAAAGGAATTTCAATTGTCTTCCAAAATAGCGCTTGCGGCTTATGACCGGCTTGGCGGTATGTTCAAATCGAAAGGGCATGGTGCTTCTAGGGTAATTCTTTTAACCAATTTCGGATTAAGGTACTCACTTCATGGCGGTATTTCGGGAGGAGAAAATGGCCGGCACCGGAAATGTCAGGAAAGGCTTCAGATGACTTCAGCCAGGGGTCATTGCCTCCGATAATCTGAAGCATCGGCTTCACAGGTATAGAGGGTCTGAATTGCAGCAAACACCGTAAGATGTGTTTGGTTTCGGCATGACCCCATTGGGTGAAGCAGCGCCGCATGATTTGGTAGGTACTGCGCCCAAAAAGCCTCATGGTATTGACCGCAAGGGGAACCAACACCCTTGAAGGAAGTAATAGGAGTATATGAAGGATGCCTAAGCTTGCTGCTGCCCTGACATAAGTGCGCCAAGACTGCCGGGATGCCGCATAGGAGCACAACAATATCCCTTTCAGGTGAGGCCTGCTTGCCGCCTGTTCCAGCGCCAGCATACCACCCATAGAGAAGCCCCCAAGAACATCTGTTTGATCGGGTATTTTCGCAGCCATACGCCTTGCCCACATGATTCTAGTTTCACCGATCAGTGGGGGCTCCGGAATCAACCAACAAACCTGCCAGCCTGGAAGTTCCAGCCATGAATCAGCAACCTGATTCATCCCCAGTCCTGCCCAGATGGCCAAAAAAGGCATCAGGCCTGTCCAGTCTGTCCGCCGAAATTCAAAGGCAGATGAAAGCCCGGACCCTGATCCTGGATGTCAATCTCCCCGAAACTTTCTTCATACTTGGCCAGGTTATCGCCCAGCGCAAGCAAAAGACGCTTGGCATGCAGCGGCGACATCACAACCCTGCTCTTCACACGTGCCTTGGGTACCCCAGGCATCAGGCGCACGAAATCGACAACAAATTCGGCATTACTGTGGGTAATGATGGCTAAATTGGTGTATGTACCTTCCGCCATTTCTTCGGAAAGTTCAATTTCCATTTGCTGACCTTGTTCTTCCATAGGATTCATGCATGCAAAAATAAAGGCATTCAGGTGAGGTTTTTTGCCCGATTTTTGCAACAGAATCGCTGCGTTGAAAAAGCTGAACCTTTTAATTATTAGAGCTTTTACCGGTCCCTTTTTGGCAACCTTTGCCATCAGCCTGTTTCTGTTTCTAATCCATTTTTTGTGGAAGTATATTGATGATCTTGTGGGCAAAGGCATTGATACGTTCACCCTGATGCGTCTCATTTTCTATTCCATGGCCGATCTGGTGCCCATGGCGCTGCCTTTGTCGGTGATGATCTCCAGCCTGATGACCTACGGAAACCTGGCTGAAAGCTATGAACTGGTAGCCATACGCAGCGCTGGTGTTTCTCTTTATCGCGTGCTCTGGCCTTCGTTCCTGGTGATGCTCCTGTTTGCTGCCATCACCTTTTATTTCACCAATATTGTTATTCCCCGCGCAAACCTGGAGGGCAAGAGCCTTTTATACGACTTACGACAGAAAAAGCCTGCCTTTAACATCACCGAAGGCGTGTTTTATAACCAAATTGAAGGCTACAGCCTGAAGGTAGGCAAAAAGGAGCAGGATGACGAAACGGTGCGCGACATCATGGTGTACGAATACCGCCAGGGAAACAGCCAGCTCAACATTGTAAAAGCGGAAAAAGGCGTCATGAAACTCTCGTCAGACAGGCGCTTTCTTTACTTCACCCTGTACAATGGGGTACGCTATGAAGAGATGACGGATATGCGTGATTATTACCGCAGCTATCCGCACAACATCATGCGTTTTGGCAAACAGCAGCTCACCTTTGACCTGAGCAGTCTGGACATGAAAATCACAGACAAGGAAGCCTTCCGTGGCGATTACCGCATGATGAACATTGCTGAATTGCGGCTGGAAGTTGATTCGTTGGAGAAACAAAAAAACATGAAACTACAGCGCAGCATGGATTTTTTCATGACGCCGTACTTTCATTTTGTAGCAGATTCAGTGAAGTCCAGGGCTGGTTTGGTAAAAAGCAGCAACATCATTGAAAATTATCCGGGAGACCGTCATGGTGATGTGTACAGGATAGCGCTGAGCACGGCCAGAGGCATCAAGAGCATTGCCGACAACAACAAGGCGGAACTGGAACTCCTTCAGGCTGAATCGGTAAAATACCAGGCCGAATGGCATAAGAAATTCACCCTGTCGGTGGTCATCATCCTGCTGTTTCTAATAGCCGCACCCCTGGGAACCATCATTCGCAAGGGAGGTATTGGCCTCCCCTTGGTTATCGCGGTGATTATGTTCATTGTGTACTATGCCATCAACATCATTGGTGAAAAAATAGGCAAAGAAGGCATCGTACCCCTCTGGGTGGGCATGTGGTTGAGTTCATTTGTGCTGTTTCCCGTAGGGATATACATAACCTTAAAGGCCAGCGCAGACAGTGCTACCCTGAGCCTGGAGGCTTATCAACGTTTGTTCAAGCGCCTGTTTAATGTGAACAGATGGCGCAACGCGGTTCGAAACAGGGGGCGAGGCCCGGCTGAATCATGAACATACTGGTAGTTACCAGCAGGGTACCTTACCCCTTGCGCGACGGCGGAGCCATAGCCACGTTTAACCAGGTAAAAAGCTATGCCGCGTTGGGGCATCGGGTTGTAATGTGTTGCCTGAACACGAGCAAGCATTACGTGGACCGGGCTACCATAGATCGGGCATTTGACTTTGCTCAGGAAGTGCATACCGTTGATGCCAACACCAATCTGAAACCGTTAGGTGCCTTGTTCAGCCTGCTTTCGGGCACTTCCTATAACATCACCAGGTTTGATGTTCCGCAAATGCACCAGGAGCTTGAACGCCTGTGCCTCAGCCACCAGTTCGACCTGATACAACTGGAAGGATTGTACACGGCACCCTACCTGGAAACGCTGCGAAAAGTGAGTCGGGCGCCCTTGTTACTTCGCCAGCACAATGTGGAATTTCGCATATGGGAAAAGCTGGCTGCACATGCTCCCAAGGGCATTAAAAGATGGTATTTGGGCCTGCTTTCCAGAAGATTAAAGACCTATGAATTAAACTGTTTGCCCCTGGCAGACAAGGTTGCAGCAATCACCGATGCAGATGCCGCTGATATGAAACAATATTGTCCGCAGGCTTCCATCATCAGTGCACCGGCCGGCATAGACCTACCTGATGCTGTTGAACAAGGCAATCCATTCCGGGTATTTCATCTGGGCAGTATGGAATGGATGCCCAATCAGGAAGGCGTGCACTGGTTGTTAAACGAAATTTGGCCTTTGGTGAAGAAAATGGAACCCCGTGCAAGTTTGCACCTGGCGGGAAAAGGGCTAAGAGCAAACTTTGGAAAACCCTTACCCGAGGGCGTTTACAACGATGGAGAAGTGGAAGATGCGGCACGCTGGTACGCAGGTTTTGGGATATCTGTTGTGCCTCTTAGGGCGGCCAGCGGCATCCGAATGAAAACACTTGAAGCACTGGCTGCCGGTAAAAGTGTGGTAAGCACCGGTGCAGGTGCAGCCGGGTTGCCACTAATGAACCGCGAAGAAGCGATGCTTGCCGATACTGCCGAAGCATTTGCCCAGGCCATCCTAACCGTGATGCACGACGCGGCGCTCAGGGAGCGACTGTGCCTGAAGGGTCGTGCAATGGCCGGGAGGTATGACCGCAACCTGCTCGCCGCACAACTACTGCAGGAATGCACTCAAAAAACTGTTCACTGATTCATTTTGAAACTACTCCTAAGATACCTCAGTCCCCATAAAAAGCTGATGGCCGGCGCCTTGCTGCTGGCTACCACCAGCCAGGTGTTTTCCATGCTTGATCCATGGGTAGGTCGGAACATCATGGACCGCTACCTCATCCCAAAAAACACCCATAGCAGTGATGCCTTTCTTTGGGGAATGGTGAGCTGGCTGAGCATAGGTGTTGGGGTAGCCATGGTGAGCCGCATAGCCAAAAACCTTCAGGACTACCTGGTAAACGTGGTGATTCAAAAAGCAGGAGCTAGAATCTTTATGGATGGCATCATGCATACACTTGACCTGCCGTACGAAGATTATGAAGACCGACGCAGTGGAGAAACCCTGAACATATTACAGAAGGTGCGCAGCGACAGCGAAAAGCTTATCAGCCTGGCCATCAACCTGTTATACAGTAGTGCTGTGGGTGTGATGTTTGTGTTTTTCGCTTCCCTCTCCGTGCATTGGCTGATTGCCCCGGCATTTCTTTTCGCCATGCTCGTGGTAGGGGTAAGCAGTTCTATGTTGAGCAAGCGCATCAAGCACATTCAAGGTAAAATTATGAGGGAAACCTCTGCACTGGCAGGCACCACCACAGAGAGTTTGCGCAATATAGAGCTTGTTAAAAGTTTGGGACTGATTGCTCAGGAAATCAGGCGTATCAGCACCAATACCCTTAAAATTCTTGGCTTGGAGCTGGAAAAAGTAAAAAAGGTGCGCACACTGGGATTCATCCAGGGAACTACGGTGAACCTAATGCGTAACTGCTTGCTCCTATTTTTGAGCTGGATGGTATTTACTGAACGCATCAGCGCGGGTATGTATTTACAATTCCTGTTTTATACCTTTTTCATCTTTAACCCTTTACAGGAACTAGGCACCTTCATACAAGCCTGGCGCGAGGCGCAGGTTTCCCTAGGTCGCTTTGCCAGCCTAATGGAAGCACCCCTAGAGCCGAAGCCTGAAAATCCGGTTAGCATTGGTGCCATACGAAACATCAAATTCGATCAGGTTACCTACCGCCACCGCCATGCCTCGCGTCCCGCGTTGCAGGACATCAGCCTGGAGATACAACAAGGGGAAACCATTGCCTTTGTCGGACCTTCCGGCAGCGGAAAAAGCACCTTGGTAAAATTGCTGATTGGCTTATATCGTCCTGTTTCAGGACAGTTATTTCTGAATACGGTTGAAGCATCCTGCACAGACCGCATGGAATTGCGTTCCCAATTAGGTCTTGTTGCACAGGAAGCTCAGTTGTTCAGCGGCACCATTCGCGACAATCTGCAGTTTGTACAACCCCAGGCAACAGATGCCGAAATGATGGAGGCATTACACCTCGCCGCTGCCGATGGCCTGCTCGTCCGTGCAGAAAAAGGTCTGGATGCCACCATTGGCGAAGGAGGAATGAAAGTTTCAGGAGGTGAAAAACAAAGGATTTCTATTGCCAGGGCCTTGCTCAGGCACCCCTCGCTGATGATTTTTGACGAGGCCACTTCGGCATTGGATTCACTAACAGAAAAAGAAATTACCGCAACGGTGAAAACACTGTCGCAGAAACGCGACCGCATCAACATCCTCATTGCCCACCGCCTGAGCACCATTATGCATGCCGACAGGATCTATGTTCTTGAGCAGGGACGCATCATTGAAACAGGAACCCACGAACAACTGTGTGAAGAAAGAGGATTGTATTATGCCATGTGGCGCCAGCAGATTGGCGAAGGCACCGCCGATGAGTCAGGCCATGAGGCTTGACTCTATATCGTGAACAATGGCATCACAGGCCGCATGATTATCCCCTAGCAAGGTTCTGGCCTGATCAACAAGCTGGGCGGCCAAGGTTCGATCTTTCAACTCTTTAGCGTTGATAAGCACATTCAGCCAGGCGCCGCGCACTGCCGTTTTGATGCATAGGGCTGCTACCGCAGCGTCCGACATAGAGTTGGGATTTCCCTCATGAGCCATCGCCCGTATCAAAGGCACACAGGCAAAAGCCGTTTTCATTACTTCCAATGGCACACTGGCTGCATACTGGTTCGCCTGCTCAATAGCCGCTACCCTGACCGTTTTTTCTATTTCTGTATCCTTGGGAAGTTTGAAAGCATTCATCACTGCCTCAAAGGACCGTGTATCCTCATCTACTAAAAACAAGAGCTGTTTCTTCAGTTTCTGCCCTTGCTCAGCCCAGGAACTGAAAGCTGCAGTGCGTTCTTCCCAACCTTTTTTCGTTGCAGACAGGTTTGCCACCATAGCGCCCAGTGATGCACCTAAAGCTCCCGCCAGTGCACTTACACTGCCTCCTCCTGGAGCTGGTGAATCGCTGGCTGTTTCATCACAAAAACCTGAAACAGACATGCGCACCAGTTTTTCCGCAACCGAATCCTTCAGCAAATATTCTATAATTCGTTCCTCTGGAATAAATGGATTCAATTCATCCAATCCCATAGACCTCACAGCCGTATGAATCAGTTCCGATTCCGACACTCCAGTACTGAGGCCCTGCTTGTCAAGAAAATAGCGACCGGCATCAAGCATAGGTTCCAGCGGTACCAGTCCGACCAATTCACTTCCTGTAACCCTTAAACCACGACTTAATGCAGCATTACAAGTTTCCTCAAAAGCAATGTGCAGCGGAGTAACCTTGTAATTTGTGAGGTTCATGCTGATTTGTGCCATCCCGTATTCTTCTATGTACCAGCCTATGGCCTTTACACACTTCAATTTTCCGGGGATGCGCACTGGCTCACCAGTTGCATCTTTCACAATAGGGCCATGGTATGGATTACCCTCCCGCTTTACACGGCCCGCTTCCCTAACATCAAAAGCTACCCTGTTAGCAAGTCTGGTACTCTTCGTATTCAGGTTCACATTGTAGGCAATGAGGAAATCCCTAGCGCCGATAACCGTAGCTCCTGCAGTTTCATGCAGCACTGCCGGACCGAAATCGGGCTTCCATTCCGGCAACTTTATTTTCTCGGCAAAGCCTTCAAATTCTCCTGCCCTAATCAGCGATAGATTATTGCGTTCTTTTTTGGGTTGCGCATATTCATATAGATAAACAGGTATGTTTAGTTCCTTGCCTACCCTGTGCGCCAGTTCCGTGGCATGGGCTGCAGCTTCTTCCATGCTCACACCACTGATGGGAATAAACGGACATACATCGGTAGCACCCATGCGAGGGTGTTCGCCTTTGTGACCGCGCATATCTATAAGTTCAGAAGCTTTCTTAATTCCTGCAAATGCAGCTTCTACAACATCTTCCGGTCCACCAACAAAGGTTACAACTGTGCGATTTGTAGCCTTCCCCGGATCTATATTCAAGATTTTCACTGCACCCTGAGCAGCAATCGCCTGAACGATGGCATCAATGATATCTTGATTTTGTCCTTCGCTAAAATTCGGGACACATTCTATGAGGCGGTTTAGCATGGTGCAAAGGTAAAAAACAAAGCCCCGACGTTTGGTCGGGGCTTTGATACTTTCTTTATTTCAGCACATTAATACTCCCACAAATCGTGCTCAAAAACGAACAAATCGTTTTTGATGCGATCGCTTTCTAGGAGTGCAGCTATGCCATCATCCTTAAACTCGGGCATATCAGAAATATACCGATTAAACTGGTTGCTGTGACGTACGATATAGCTATCGAACAGGCGCAGGTTGTTGAAGAAATCATCCACGGTTACACGCATAGCATCATTGTAGCGGTTGAACACTTCTGTTTTGGCAAATGTTGGACGCAAGTCATCCATTTTTAACCAGAACATGGGATATTCACCTAAGTCTTGACCTGAGCTAGTTTTAAATTTCAGCATAGGGGCAAGGCCAATGATGCGTGGCTTGAACACGGAGTGTTTGTAATCAAAAATCCAGTCTTCCATAACCATGAATTTCTGAATTTTGTCAAAGTCGGGATTCACCCAATATTGCGTATCCTTTACGGCGAATTCATCACCAGGATATCGCCAGTCCTGAATTTGGGTAATAACCTCATAAGAACCTTGCTTCTTTACATCTTCAGGCGTATACCAAGACTTAAGAGAATCATCCTTGTATGGCTTGATTTTTCCAACAAGCGCCATATCATAAACAATTCTGGTAAGTGGGTTACCTGGCCAGGTAAGATCACGGTTCATTTTTTGACGAAGATCCACAACCCTCCATATCCTACGACGGAATTTAACATCTCCTTCACGCAGGTAGGGATAAGGAACAGGAACATTCTCACTTACGTGCGGGTCGTAGTTCCATTTAGGTTCGTAGTGCGAGCCGGCTGGCGCATCATACATGGGAGTAACGCTGCTTTCTCCGGTTCCACCTGTTGCTCCGGCACCGGAACCGGCAGTTACCGATCCACTGGCCTGTCCATAGAGGGAAACTGTTCCCAATAGAGACATCACGGTGAAAAATCCTGTTTTAAACCTGTTCATAATGTGCTGTTTATACGTTTCTTATTACTGGATTTGAAGGGTGAGACCATTGATGGCACGTGAGCCGTCAGGACCTGTGGCCCGAACACCCATAAATACCACCACGTCACCACTTTTCAAGTTAGAGAATAACCCAGAGATGCTGTTGATATCACCACCACTGATTGATTGCTGACGGGGCGGCTGGCCCTTGGCTGCAACCAACACAGTAGCCTGTGTTACAGTATATTTCACACCCTGGTAGGGGAAACTTTCACCCATGCTGGCGAACAAAGTGCGCTGCATGCTCAATTCCTGACGGGTTACTGGGCGACTGCCATCGATTGAGGCACCTACCTTCAGCGTCGGGATGGGGAGGTTACGTACACGGAATTTGGTAGAACCCATTGACTGCTGTTTGCCATCGGGCATTTTTGCCGTAACATTCAGCGAAACTTCCGGAACGCGGGTATTGAATTTGGCCTTGTATTTACCGCCTCCAACGTTCTCGAGCGATCCGCCTCCGGTCATATTTACTGACACATTGCGGGGATCTACGCCAGGCACAGACACTGTAATTGGGTTTTCCAGCCCTACGTAGAACAGGTTCATTTCATCGGCAGCTACAGAAGCAAAGGGTTTAAAGGATGAATATTTACCTTCAAACTCGTAATTCTTGGTTCCACCTGCTGGATCGGGAACAACAATCTGACCGCGGAAGGTCTGTTCACCAACGCTTTGAGGCGTTACTTTGTATTTACCAACACCATTTTCTACGGTAAGTTGACTTCCACCAACAAAAATTCTATTGTCTGATTTGGTATTGCTCGCAACCAAAAGAATGTCAGCTTCATAGGCAGTGCCCACCATTACGTATGAACTGGCGGACAACACTTTTGCTTCCAGACGATCGAATTTAAAATCTCTGGCATCGATGCTCTTTGCCAGTTCATTTACTACATCGGCTTCAAGGTTGCGGCAGTCGTTTTCCACTTTACTCAACATGGCGAAAACAGCAGCCAAAGGAGAATGCTCCAGCGTCATACTTTCCCAAGTTTGTGGGGTACCATCTGAATTCTTACCATCTTCGGCACGCAAGGAAGTAGAAACATCATACCCTTCCATTATGCCTTTAGGAATCTTACATCCGTCAGAAGAATCAGCGCTCAAAAGACCAACCAAAGCCAGGCGGGTATCGTTGATTTTCTTTTTCAACTCTTTCCCTTTAGCACCGTTATTCTCTACCATAAAAAGGTTGGCATGCACTTCGATGTTATCACCCTGAGAAAGTTCGGCTTTATCACCGACCTTACCCGTAGCTTTCGCACCGTGCGCATCGTCATCTTTTTTACGACCTTCGGTTTTCACCTCTAGATCAGCCTTGATTTTTTTGACATATGTCATGAACTCTTCCGCCTTGACGCGTGCCTGCTGCGCCCTTTTAAAGTAGGGAGTTGCTTTTGCCGCCGTTGCCGGATCGGTTGCTTTCTTTTCAAGCGCAGCGAACATCTGATTTGTACGTTCGTTCATGTTGCTGGCTGATTTATCCAGAGAGTTTTCGATTTGATTAAACGCCCGGATAATTTCTTTAGATACGTTCAACGCCAAGAGTGCGGTCAACACGAGGTACATCATGTTGATCATTTTCTGGCGTCCAGATAATTTACCACCTGCCATCTCTTATTCTATTTAGTCTGTTGAGTATGGAAAGGGGTGAATTTAGCGGCTGCCGCCCATGGCGCTCAGCATGTTTCCGTAGATGTTATTGAGGTTGCTGATATTTTTGTTCAACCTGCCCAATTCATCTTTGAACTCAGCGGTTGCACCTTCTGAAGCAGTAAGGTTGTTCAACACATTGCTAAGACCGCCGGAGAATGATGTTAAAGAGTCGTTCACCATGCTGGTGCTCTTTGAAATTTCCTCCATGGTACGGGAAGCTTTTTGAGTGTTAGCGGCATACTCAGCGGTGGCAACACTTGCACTGCTGATGTTGCTCATTTCACTTACGTTCTCAGAAAGGGATTTAAGCCCATTACCAAGGCTCTGAATCAATTCAGGACCAATTTTGGCTTCTTCCAACATCTGATCCAACTGCTGAGATACAGTCAAATTGCTGCTGATTTTCTTGTCTTCCTTCTTACCTGTATCCACACCGGCCAGTTCTGGATAAACCAAAGACCAATCAGGATCCATGTGAACGGGTTCGAATGATGAAATGATAAAGATTATACATTCCGTACCCATACCTACCACCAGCATCATATCCGCACCTTTCCAGTGCATGATTTTAAACAGCGCGCCGGCGATTACTACTGCTGCACCAATTCCATAAACCATGTTCATGAATTGTTTCCACTTCTTGGTTTCGAAGAAACTCTTGCTCATGTGTGTGTTGTTTTATTGTTTGTTGATAAGTGAATTTTTCTTAATTACTTCTTGTCGCGGTTTGAACGTCCGAGGTAGGATTGAACACAGCGGAAACCAACATAAGATTTAGAGGTATCCTGATATTCAAAAGTTCTGGCTCCGTTTTCAATGAAGTAAGCCACATCTTTCCATGAGCCCCCGCGAATCACCTTCCGTTTCAGAGAGATTGGGGTGCGAGCTGCTTCAGGACCATATTCTGGGATGCGCGTATAGTATTCAGCATTCAGGTCATGGGTAATCATGTTGTTACCGATTTCATAAGTGGTTGAAGTCCATTCGGAAACGTTACCACTCATATTGTACAGACCAAAATCATTGGGGAAATAAGAATCGACGCGCACAGGGTAAACTCCGCCGTCAGCACCATAGTTGCCACGCAGGGGTTTAAAGTTAGCCAGCATACATCCTTTTTCATTTCTGGTGTAAGGGCCGCCCCAAGGGTATTTATTTCCTATCCTGCCGCCACGTGCCGCATATTCCCATTCATATTCGGTAGGCAGACGGAAGTCTTCTGTAACCGGCAAACCCAGAGATTCCCAATAGTTATTCTTGTAAATCGTTCTCCAATTACTGAAGGCCACAGCCTGATGCCAATTTACACCAACCACAGGATAATCATCAAATTTCACGTGGTGGAAGTAATGACGCGCCTGAGGCTCGTTGAAGCTGTAGGTGAAGTCACGCACAAATGCCAGGGTATCGGGATAGATGAGGGTTTTCTCCTTTTTGATAAACTTGGCGCGATCCATGGGTGCGTATTTATCGCGGTCCAAGTTGGCAGCCATCACCATATCATACCACTGGTATACGTAGTACAGTTTCCTGGTGTCAATTTGTTTCTTACCACGGAAGCGCTCGCTTTCACGGTAGTACATATCTTCCAGTTCTTCACGGAATTTTTCCCAGTCCAGCTCTACATCGTAATTGATGGCTCGGTTTCCATCTTCGTCTTCAACGAAGAGGGCGTCATCATCCACCATGTAGCGGGCTATGGAATCAATCACAAAATGCACAAACTGACGATATTCATTGTTTGTGATTTCGGTTTCATCCATCCAGAACGCCGTGATGGTTACCTGTTTGTTGGGTTGGATGTAGGAAGAAAAAATATCCTGATCCGCCTGACCGGTATGGAATGTTCCACTAGGGACATAAACCATGCCGTAAGGCTGAGGATGAAACCATACCCTCCTCCCCTGGACACCGATAACATCACCTGTATCCTGCTGGCCGCATCCAGCCACAAAGAGGGCGGTGCCGGCTATTCCGAGTTTTGCCGTATGACTCAGGCGAATCTTTCCGATTTCCCTGATACCATTCAAAACTTTCGCAAAGCTTTTGTTCATGACAGCTTTTTAGTTTTTAAGTTTTTTAGTGAATCTGCAAAAATAACTGGATATGTCAGATTTGCAATTTTTTTACCTTTCAAGGTTTATAAACGATGAGCGTTAGGAAGTATTGTGTGTGCGCTCAAAAATTACTCGATATCCTTATTCCTGTCCATGTGCCTTGGGGTAAGGATAATCACTGGGTCAGGGGGTGGGGGAAGTTGTATGGTGAAGCAGTAGTTAATCTGCAGTTCATGTGTACCATTACTGGCCCTTTGGATGCCGCTCACTGTAACATCATAAGAATACCCGATGCGCAATTCAGGACGTGGGTAATAGCCGAGCAGCACAGAAACCGCATCGGTCTCTGTCCTAAAAGCCAAACCACCCGCGAACAAGTTGTTCATTTTCACCATGGCGCTTAAGTCAACTTGAGGCTTAGTGTTGTATTTCACCAAAACGGCAGGCATGAATTCCAGGTTGCCATTGCCCAAGAAATTAGGTATAGTCATGCCGGCAACACCGTAATAATGGCGAACAGTAGTAACCTGTATGGCGCTGGAAGTTCCATAGGCGTAGTCTTGTGGCAACAGGTTGGTTGTTGAAGCACCGACGTACAAGTCATTCATATTCGGATTGTGGTACATCAAACCGGCGCTTAAGGTAGTTTTTTGATCTGAAAGCCTGGCATTAGGAATAAAAGGGTCGTTCGGCTGCAGGGGACGAAGTTTTGAACCATCCAGTTCTTTCTGCAACATTCCTGCATCCACACCAATACGCAACTGAGCGCCACTGGACATATTGATTGCTCCGGCCAGCGCCAGGCGAACATTGGTATTCATCTCGTAAGCCACTCGGTCTGTGTAGTAGGAAAGGCCGATACCACCGAAATTCACCTGACCTTTCTTACCGTTCAGGGGTGCAGAAAACCCAAAACCGCTGGTACGAGGACCAACCTGGGTTTGAATTTGCCCCTTCGTTGGAAATGCAGGAGTAGTGTATTCAAAGGTACGGTCATCATATCCCCTCCACTGTTGGTGGGAAATTGCATTCACACACCATTTACCGCTTTCACCTGCCACAGCAGGGTTGTAAAACAACTTGTTGAAAGCAAAGTGCGTGAAATAAGGGTCCTGTTGCGCAGTAAGAGGTGAAACACCCAAAACGGCGAGTACAGTTCCGTAGGCCACCAGACTCCTGATCTTCATCTTCTTTGTAGATTTTGACAATAGCTTCAAACGACAAATATGGAGATTTCTGCAAACGATTGCAACAAAACGTTCAAAGCATTTTAAAAAAAGACCAGCGATCTGACATGAATCAGATGAAAGCCTCTTCCAAACGGGTTTGCATGGCCAACATATGCAGTGCTGTTTCGGCTGCTTCACGGCCCTTATGGCCATGCTTTCCACCGATTCGCTCCTCCGCCTGCTCCGGCGTATTCACTGTAAGTACGCCAAAGATGCAGGGCTTTTTAAATTCCAGTCCCACCTGAAGAATTCCCTGCGTTGCTGCAGATGAAACGTAATCAAAATGAGGGGTATCGCCGCGAATGATGGCACCAAGGCAAAGCACTGCGTGATAGCCTTTACTGAAGCACCAAGCTGCACTTAAGGGTAATTCGAACGCACCGGGGCACTCAAACGTCCCTATTTGTGCATCGCTATACCCATGTTCCATGAGCACAGCTCGGGCACCTTCCAGCAGCCGTGAAGTAAAACTGATGTTCCAGGCGGTATAGATGATGGCTATTTTCTGGCCTTTATCCGCCGGCTGAAGAAATTGGGGATGATAACCGTCCTTCTTCCCCTGCGTCATGATTGATCAGTTATTGAATTCACCCATACGGGCTTTGATACGATAAATATATTTATCGATATCGTTGCCATCGGTAGTGTTCCTGAACTCTTTAGCGATGCGCTCATAACAGCGGAGGGCATCATTATCCTGACCAGCATCTTCATAATGCATGGCGGCCATTTTCAACAGGGAGGGCGTAGTCATATCATTCTTTGACATTTCTGCCGCGTCTTCATATGTTCCGGCCGCTTTGGCCACATCCCCTTTTTCTGCGTAGCATGAAGCCAGTGCTCCTTTTGCGGAAGGGCCGAGAAAGTTATCGTTAAAATCTGCGTCTTTCAGATAATCAATGGCCTCGTCAAATTTACCCGTCATGCGATAACTGATACCAGCCATTAAAGCAGCTTCCTTTCCTGATTGCGTTCCTGAATAATCATCTGCAAGTTCCGGAGCGCCGGGAAATCCTTTACCGCCCTTCAGCACTGTTTGGAAGGAATCTTTGAAAAACACCGACCTGATTTTATAGATATAGGATTGGGCTTCTTTTTCCTTAGAAGGAACCCAGTAATAGCGGTAACCCAGGTAGGAACCCACAAGTGCAAGTACGGCAACAGAGATCAGGTTTACTTTTTTCCTGTTTACCGCGTACCAATCGGTGATCTTCTCATTGATGCCGGAGAAGAAGTTCTGTGATTCAGACATTTTTTTTAACCCCGCGAAAATAATGATTTTACTTCCTCAGCCAAATATCACTCTGTGATGAACGGGTAATCCTGTTCCACATAAACTTCGGTGAACAACTCTGAAGGGTCTGGATAAGGGCTATTTTCAGAGAATACCACGCTCTCATTCACCAATTCCAAGATGTTATTTTCGATTTGCTCCAGTTGATCCTCGGTAGCATATTTCATGCTCAGAATTTTAGCTTTGGTAGTTTCCAGCGGATCGCGTTGCTTGTATTCATTCACCTCCTCTTTGGTGCGGTATGTTGCGGGGTCGCTCATGGAATGGCCTTTATACCGATAGGTTTTAATTTCAAGGAAGGTGGGTCCGTTGCCGGCGCGAGCGTGTTCGCAAGCTTTGTAGATGGCCTCGTGCACCGATTCGGGCGTCATGCCATCCACCTGAAAGGAAGGCATATCGTAGGCACTTCCTATTTTGTAGATATCAGGCATATTGGTGGTGCGTTCCACTGAAGTACCCATAGCATACTCGTTGTTTTCACAGATGAAAATAACGGGCAGTTTCCACAACATAGCCATATTAAAGGTTTCGTGCAGGGCTCCCTGACGAACAGCGCCGTCGCCCATAAAAGAAAGGCACACATTTTTCGTTCCCCTGTATTGTTCTGCAAGGGCAATGCCTGCTCCAAGCGGTATCTGACCACCTACAATGCCATGACCACCGTAAAAGTTGTGTTCTTTGCTAAACATGTGCATGCTTCCGCCTTTGCCTTTGGTACAGCCGGTGGCCTTTCCATAAAGTTCGGCCATTACGGCATTGGCTGAGATTCCCATAGCCAGGGCATGCCCGTGGTCGCGGTAGGCAGTGATTACGGAATCATCCTTGGTGATGGCCGTCATCATGCCTGCAGTGATGGCTTCCTGCCCAATATAAAGGTGACAGAACCCTTTTATTTTTTGTTGTCCGTAAAGCTGGGCTGCTTTCTCTTCGAAGCGGCGCACCAGCATCATTTGCTCGAACCAATAGAGATATTGTTCTTTAGTGAAGGCAGTTTTTGCGTTCTTACCCATAAGATGATGTTGCAAACATACAAAAGAGGCTTGTACCGGAAGGTGTAATTTTGCACCCATGGAACTGCTGCGTTTGCACCTGTTAAATTATCGCAACCACGAGGTGCTTACGCTGGAGTTCTGCCCGGGTGTCAATGGCATCAGCGGGCCTAATGGAGCGGGTAAAACAGGTATTTTAGATGCAGTACACTACCTGGCTAACTGCAAGAGCTACTTTAATGGGATGGATGCACCCCTTATGCGCCACGGGAGCGATTTTTTTACCCTCCGGGGAATTTACACTACCGGCAGCAAGGAGGAAGAAATTGTGATTCATGTTCCCGCACAGGGGAAAAAAACCATCAAGCGAAACGGTAAAGCCTACGAGCGGGTCATGGATCATATAGGCTTGCTTCAAACGGTGATGATTGCACCCAACGATATTGAACTGGTATGGGGCGGCAGCGAGGAACGAAGGCGCTTTATTGATTTAACCCTAAGTCAGGCGCTGCGGGAATATCTGGAGGAGTTGGTGCAATACAAACAGGGGCTGGACCAGCGCAATGCGCTTTTGAAGGCCTTGAAAGGAAAACCGTCTGATCCGGTTTTGTTTGAAGCAATCGAGCATCGGATGGTGCCTGCCGGAAATAAGATATACCAGCTGCGTAAAGATTTCTTTACCCAATTCACTCCATATTTCGAATCTGCCTACGAGCGCATCAGCAATGGCATGGAGCATGCAAGCCTGCACTATGTTAGCGATCTTGAATCAAAAGAAATGCAAGAGCTCCTTGATGAACACAGGGCCAAGGATGTGGTCATGGAGCGCAGCACCCGGGGACCGCATCGCGATGACGTGCTGTTCACGCTGAATGGGCATCCGCTGAAACGTTATGGCTCGCAGGGGCAAATCAAAAGTTTTGTTCTGGCACTTAAAGCCGCCCAGTTCAACTATTTCGTGCAACAAAAAGGTCAAAAGCCCATACTGCTTCTGGATGACATCTACGAGAAAATAGATGAAGACAGAGCTCAGGCACTTATGCAACTGGTATCTTCAGGAGATTTCGGTCAGATTCTAATTACCGACACGCACGCAGAACGTGTGAAGCAGCATGTAAACGCACCGGGATTAAAAACCCGATTCTTCACATTAGACCGCAACGGAAATATGCTTACTTAATCTCGAAGGTGTTCATGAAAGCGGTGGTAAAGTTCCCCTTTCTGAATTCTTCATTTTGCATGATTTGCTGTTGAAGCGGGATGGTTGTTTTCACTCCTTCAATAATGAATTCGCCCAGTGCGCGCTCCATTTTCACAATGGCTTCTTCGCGTGTCTGAGCAGAAACAATCAGCTTGGCAATCATGCTGTCGTAAAACGGCGGAATGGTATAACCTGCATAGATATGGGAATCCACCCGGGTACCATGCCCTCCGGGCTTGTGCATGGAAGTAATTTTTCCCGGACTGGGGCGGAAGTTGTTGTATATGTCTTCTGCATTAATCCTGCATTCAATGGCGTGTTTCAAGGGGATATAATCCTTACCTGAAATGGGGAAACCGGCAGCAATCAGGATTTGTTCCTTCACCAGGTCGTAGTTGATGACCTCTTCGGTGACCGGGTGCTCTACCTGAATTCGGGTATTCATTTCCATAAAGTAGAAGTTCCGGTGCTTATCTACAAGAAATTCTACTGTGCCTACGCCTTCGTATTTGATGATTTCTGCTGCGGCCTTCGCTGCTGTACCCATTTTTTCCCGCAATTCCGGGGTCATAAACGGCGAGGGTGTTTCTTCTATCAACTTTTGGTGCCTTCTCTGGATGGAACAGTCGCGTTCGCTCAGATGGCATACTTTACCATATTGGTCGCCTGCAACCTGAATTTCGATGTGGCGTGGCTCTTCGATGTATTTTTCCATATACAGCCCATCGTTTCCGAAGGCTGCACCTGCTTCCTGACGTGCGCTGTTCCAGGCATTTTCCAATTCATCTTCAGCCCAGATGATGCGCATACCCTTCCCACCCCCACCGGCGGTGGCTTTAATGATAACAGGATATCCAATTTGCCCTGCAATCTTTTTGGCTTCCGTCAGGTTTTCGAGCAAACCGTCTGAACCAGGAATGATAGGCACACCAGCCTTTTTCATGGTATCCTTGGCATTGGACTTATCACCCATGGCATCAATTTGCTCGGGTGTGGCGCCAATAAACTTGATGCCATGATCGCGGCACAGACCGCTGAATTTTGCATTTTCACTGAGGAAACCATAACCTGGATGGATGGCATCCGCATTGGTAATTTCTGCTGCAGCGATAATCCGCGGCATATTAAGGTAACTTTCCTTGCTGGCGGGCGGGCCTATACACACAGCCTCATCAGCAAAGCGCACATGCAGGCTGTCGCGGTCGGCAGTACTGTAAACCGCCACGGTTTTGATACCCATTTCCTTACAGGTACGGATGATACGCAGCGCGATTTCCCCGCGGTTTGCGATGAGGATTTTCCTGAACATGAACGGGTGCTTAAGCAGGTTCTACCAGGAAGAGGGGCTGATCGTATTCCACCGGCGAAGCATTGTCTACCAGAACCTTCACAATGCGACCGCTCACTTCGCTCTCAATCTCGTTGAACAGCTTCATGGCTTCAATGATGCACACTACTTTCCCGGATTTCACTTCATCACCCACATTTACGAAGAAGGGTGAATCGGGATTGGGGCAGCGATAAAAAGTGCCAATCATCGGAGATTTAATCGTCACCAGATTGCTTTTGCTTTCTACGGCAGGCGCGGAAGTCGTGGCGGGCGCGGCGGGCGCAATCGGAGCGGGAGCGCTGGCAAAAGGAAATGGCTGAGCCATCGGAACAGCCTGCACCTGGTTCAGCGTGGTAACGGTGGCAGGGTTCTTCTTGATGACCAGTTTAAAGTCCTTCTGACTGATTTCCACTTCATCAACCCCCTGGGAAGATACGAATCGGATCAGTGCCTGTATCTCTTTTAAATCCATGTTTCTCAATCTTGAATTGAGGGGCAAAGAAAGAAAAAAAAGCGCACATGAAGACGCAATATCGTGTCAGCGGGAAAAATACCGGGTAATTATAACTTGTAAGCCAATCCCAATTGAACAATCCCCTTGGCCAGGCCTGTTTCCATCATCATACCCAGGTGCGGGGTTACCATGAGTCTGAAGCCCATGGTCAGATCCATGCCCAGGTTGAACGGTATCAGCATCACCTGCTCATCAAACCTTTTTCCATTGGCCGGATTGGAGGTTGTTTCCTTGATGCGGTCGCGGCGATAGCCCACCCCAAAGCCAATATACGGATCAAAAAAGCGGCCTGGTTTCAGGTGATAATTCACACGCGCCAGAGCGCTCCATCCGCTGTAGGAACCGGTTCCGGATGTACGCGCTGCCGTATCCGTCCATTCGTTTTCCAGGGTCATCATGGAAAAGTTTACGCCGAAACCCAGATTTGAACTGAGCGCCCACTCCCCTTTGGCCATCAGGGGCCCAATGGATGTGCGCACCTGATTATCGCGATCTACACCGTTGGCCTCGAAGGTGCTGCGTAGAAAATTCCCGAAGCCATAAGCAACCGAAATAAAGGCATCACCTTCAGCGAAAGCGGGTACCTCCTGTGCAGCAGACTGATGGATGATGGCCTTACGCTGTAAGGTATCTGCAGCACTCAGGCTGGCCTGATGCGCGCAAAAAAAGATGAGATAAAACAGCAGTTTGTTCAGCATACCGGCGAAATTCGTCCGGCAGAGCGCAGTACTTTCTGACGTTCGTCAGCAATTCAGCTGTGATGAGCCTGCTTACAGGGGAATATTCCCGTGTTTTTTCCTGGGCATGTTGCGCACCTTATGTTCCAGCATGCTGAAAGCCTCTATCAGGCGGGCACGGGTTTCTTCAGGGAATATTACTTCATCCACATACCCGCGCTCGGCTGCCCTGTAGGGATTGGCAAAGAGCTCGCTGTATTCTTTTTCCTTTTCAAGCCATGCCTGTTCAGGATTTTCTGCGGATTGTATTTCTTTTCTGAAGATGATTTCTGCGGCACCCTTCGCCCCCATCACAGCAATTTCAGCACCGGGCCAGGCATAATTCATGTCGGCACCGATATGTTTACTGTTCATTACATCATAGGCTCCACCATAGGCCTTTCGGGTAATCACGGTGATGCGCGGCACTGTAGCTTCACTGAATGCATACAACAGCTTTGCACCATTGGTGATGATGGCATTCCACTCTTGATCGGTACCCGGCAGGAACCCCGGAACGTCTTCAAAAACCAACAAAGGAATGTTGAAGGCATCGCAAAAACGCACAAAACGGGCACCCTTTTGAGATGCATGTACATCAAGTACGCCGGCCAAGTGTGCAGGCTGATTGGCTATTACGCCAATACTGCGGCCAGCCAGACGAGCAAAGCCAACCAGGATATTGGAGGCGAAGTCCTTATGTACTTCCAGGAAGCTGTTGTCATCCACCACTCCGGCAATCACTTCACGCATATCGTAAGGCTGATTAGGGTGGTCGGGGACAATATTTTTCAGCACATCGCGTATTTCCG